>CANQCS010000132.1 GCA_947589745.1 uncultured Oscillospiraceae bacterium | reverse complement strand
TCGTTTTTTCTGGTCCTGCCATACTGCAATACAGCGTGTATGAACATCTTTCTCCAGGAACTCTCCAAGCGGTATCCAGATGACACGATCCTCCTGTGCTGCGACGGCGCCGCCTGGCATAAGTCCGACGCCCTTCGTCTGCCCGACAACATCAAGCTGTTTTTCCTTCCCCCATATACCCCGGAGATGAACCCTGTCGAACAGATCTGGAAAGAGCTGCGCCGGATCGGCTTCCGAAATGAGGTGTTCGCCACGCTGGAGAAAGTCGTGGACCGTCTTTGTGAGTCTATCTGCCGTCTCTCTCCCCAGACCATTCGCAGCATCACTGCTCGTTCTTGGATTTTATCTTGTTTTTATTGAAGATTAGTATTACCCTAAACCACAGATACAGCCCCGCTTTATGAGGCGGGTATCTGCGCAAAAAAGAGACAGCGCCAGGGCTTGACGGTCCTGGCGCTGTCTCTTTTTATTTCGATTCCAAGCTATAATACTTTTTCTTTCAAGAAAAAGTATCAGAGATACAGCATCTCCGAATACGCCATAATAAAGGGCCCGCTGCCCTTGCCCTCGTCGGGGAGGTAGTATTCCGGCAGCTCGTAGTTGTTGGTGTTGTTGGCGCTGGCCTTGAGGTAGATGTCCTCCAGGCGGCCGTCCACCAGCTTCTGCTCCGCCATGGCCACAAAGGCCTTCACCGCCGCGTCGCGGTAGGACGCATCCAGCCAACCCTTGCGGACGCCCTTGAGGATGGTGTACACCATCATGGCGGTGCCGCTGACCTCCAGGCGGTTGGTCTCCGTTGTGGGCCAGTCGGCCACGTTGGTCCACAGGCCGCTCTCCTTCTGGTACTTCAGCATACCGTCCGCGAAGGTTTTGAGGGCCGCCTTCCGGGCGTCCATGTACTGCTCCGGCAGGGACTCCATCACGTCCACCATTGCCATGCCGTACCAGCCCATGGCCCGGGTCCAATGGTAGGGGCACACGTCGTCCTTACTGTTGCAGGCGTGATAGTACATGCCGCTGGGGGCCAGCATGGTGGAGGCCACCCAGTCCAGCCGCTCCTGCACCAGCGCCAGCTGGGCCCCGTCGCCGGTCCTTGCCGCGAAGCGGGAAATAAAGGGCTGCAGCATATAGATGCCGTCCAGCCAGACCTTGTACTTGGGGGGCTTGCCCTTGGCCCAGGAGTGCCAGTAGTTGTGGCCCAGGGCCGCCTCGGTGTACTCCTTGGGGACGATGTTGCCCTTGGAGTTGACGTGGCTCTCGTCGGTCAGGTCCCGGTACAGCTCCCGGCAGACCTCCATATAGCTGTCCCGGCCGTCGGAGGCCCGGAGCAGCAGCGACGCCGTCTTGTAGCAGTCCGCCCCGTGGTGGTCCACGTAGCCCGCCAGGTCCCGGCTCAGGTGCTTTTTCCCGTCCTCGCCGGTGACGATCATGGCGTCCAGATACCGGTGGACGTAGTCCAGGTATTTTTCGCCCGCGGAGGGGGCTGCCTCGTACACGTCGAACAGTCCCTCCATGACCACGCCGTTGTAGTAGCTCCAGTCAAAGAGATATGGCTTCTCGGAGGGGGTGCGCTTCTCGTTGTCCCAGGTGAAGAATTTGTGCTCGTCCGCCACCACCTCCTCGGGGACGTTGACCGGGGAGTTGACGGTCAGGGAATCAATGTAGTCCCTGGATTTCGCCAGTGCCGCTTGGATTCTTGCCGCTTCCATATGGGGTGCTCCTTTCCTAAAATCATGCTACTTTAACCATACCACAGCCGCCGGTTTTTCGCAACTGGAAATAGGGCACCCAGTGGGAGAATTCGCTTTTTTTGCGCCGGATTACTCCAGGTTCAGCCTGCGCTTGAGGATGTAGTCCGTCACCAGGAAGAACACCGCCGCCAGGACCAGGTAGAGGCCGGTCCCCACCCAGATGGTGGCGTGGATATTGCCGCTTGTCGTGACCACCGTAGGACCGTCCGGGCCACCGATGACGCCCACGCTTGTAAGGACCCAGATGTCCGGGACCCTTCTGAGAAGGCTGAGAAGCGCGCTGATGACCACATAGGCCGCGAAGCTCATGGCCACGCGATGCTTCTGGAACAGGTGGCCGATGGTGATGGCGGCGTAGATCTGGAGGTAGGTCTTGAGCCCCGCCGCCAGGGCCTGCACCAGCACCTCCGCCAGCAGCAGCCATATCTCCCCCCAGCTCAGCGGCGTGACGGCACGAAGCAGCGCCTCGAGGATCGTTCCCGATATCGTTCCTGATATGATGAGCCTCTCCCCATAGCCCCACACGAAGATCCCTATGGACGCCAGGGCCACCAGAACGCTGATGACCGTCGCCGCCTCCGCGCAGAGGAGCTTGCTCAGGATGAGCTGCCGGGGCTTCACCGGCAGGGTGTGCATCAGATACCCCTCGTCCCCCAGCAGGCCCTTGTAGAACCGCTGCACGGCGAAGACCATGGCGACGACGAACATGGCGATGAGCACACACACGAATACCAGTTCGCACACCCCGGAGAGGGCTTGCAGCACCGGCCCCTGGTAGTAGAAGCCGGGTTGCGCAAAGCCGAGCGCGACCTTCACCCCCACGAACTGTCCCCTGCACAGCCGGGCCACCAGGGCCAGCACCAGCGCCGCCAGCCACACGATGGCAAATTGTTTCCACATGGATCTGAAATCATATTTGAGCAGCTTTCCCAGCATCACGCCTCTCCTCCTTCCCGTCCGTCCGTGCGGAAGACCTCCCGGAACAGCGCGTCCACGCTCTTCCCCTCCCGCTCCCGGATGACGTCCACGCCGTCGTGGAGGACCGCCTTGCCCTCCTTCAGAAACACGGCCTCGTCCAGTACCTTCTCGATGTCCCCGATGAGGTGGGTGGAGATCACCACCGTGCTCGCCTCATTGTAGTTGGTGATGATGGTGTTCAGGATAAAGTCCCGGGCCGCCGGGTCCACCCCGGCGATGGGCTCGTCCAGGAGATACAGCTGGGCATTCCGGCACATGACCAGGGCCAGCTGCAATTTCTCCTTGGTGCCCTTTGACATGGCCTTTACACGCTCCCCGGTGTCCAGCTCCAGCCGGGCGCACATGTCCTCGCACTTCTTCCGGTCAAAGTCCTTGTAGAAGTCCGCGAACAGCCCCACCAGGTCGTGGCCCTTCATCCAGTCCGCGAAGTACATCCGGTCCGGCAGATAGCTGACCACGGCCTTGGTCTCCGGCCCCACCGGCTTTCCGCCGATGCGGACAGCGCCCTCCGTGGGCTGCAACAGCCCGCACAGCAGCTTGATAAGGGTGGTCTTGCCGCTGCCGTTGGGGCCCAGCAGGCCCACGATCTTTCCCCGCTCCAGTTCCAGGTCCACCCCGGCCAGGGCGGTCTTTTTGCCGTACCGCTTCACCAGTCCCCGGCAGGATACGATTTTCTCATCCATGTCGTTCCGCCTCCTCTTCGATCAGTCTCCCGGCGTCCTCCGGGCCGTAGCCCAGGGCCGCCAGGGCGTCCAGGTACTGCCTTGCCGCCTCCTGGGCCCGCTGTTCCCGGGCCGCCGCGATGACGGCTCCGTCCACGGTGACGGTCCGTCCGGCGGTGCGGCTCCCCACCGCCAGGCCGTCCTGCTCCAGCTGGGCCATGGCCCGCTGCATGGTGTTGGGGTTCACCCCCGCCTGGGCCGCCAGCTCCCGCACCGCCGGCAGGCGGCTCCCCGGCGGGTACTCCCCGGTGAGGATGCGCAGCGCCACCTGCTCGGTGAGCTGCTGCCAGATGGGGCGGTCCCCCGTCAGCTTCCAGTCCATCCCTGTCCCCCTTTCTTTAATGTGTATTATTGTATTAATCACTTAATACAATAATACATCCGGCCGGGATTGTCAAGTACTTTTCTAAAAAAATCTCCCGCCGCATAGGATAGGAGGAATCCAATGGACGCGGAGGGATACGATGGAAAAGAACAAGCGGGAGCGGTCGGTGCTCAGCGAGGCGGCGGAGCTGTTCGACCTGCCGGGGGATGCGGTGGCGGGGCTGCCCCACGTGGAGCTGGTGGGCAACCGCCACTTCTACATGGCCCGCCACCGGGGGATCATCTCCTACAGCGGCGAGGAGATCGCCATCAACGGCGACCGGCTGATCCTGAAGGTGAAGGGCAAAAACCTGGAGCTCCAGAGCATGAGCGGCGAGGCCCTCCGAATCAGGGGCACGATCGAGAGTGTGGAGTGGGTGGGGTAGATGTTACAGCACATCGTCAATCTGCTGAAGGGCCAGGTGACGGGCCGGGTGGAGAGCGGGTTCCCGGAGCGGGTGCTGAACCTCTGCGCCGAGTACGGCATCCGGTTCTGGGACCTGACTTGGGAGTCCCCAGTGGCCTTCACCTTCACCGTCTCCCGGCGGGACTGGAAGCGGCTGCGGCGGCTCAGCGCCCGGGCCGGGTGCACCATGACGGCGCTGCGGTGGAAGGGGACTCCTTTCTTCCTGGGCCGGATGCGGCGCCGGTACGCCCTGTGGGTGGGGATGATCCTGTGTTCCTTCCTGGTGTTCCTGGGGTCTTTCTTCATCTGGGACTTTGAGATCGAGGGCAACGAGACGGTGGCCCGGGAGGAGATCCTCCGGGCCCTGGAGCGGCACGGCGTGGGCTTCGGCACCTTCGGCTTCACCGTGGACTCCTACTATCTGCGGAACTACATCCTCCTGGACATCCCGGAGCTGAGCTACATTGCCGTCAACGTGAAGGGCTGCCGGGCCTATGTCCAGGTCCGGGAGGCCATCCCGGCCCCGGAGATCATCAGCAGGCGCCGGCCGGGGAACACCGTGGCCGCCAAGGACGCCCTGGTCACCGCCGTCCAGCCCTGGGACGGGGAGAAGATGGTCCTGCCCGGCATGGTGGTGACGGAGGGGCAGCTGCTAATCTCCGGCGTAGCGGACACGGCCTACGACGGGACCCGTTTCCTCCGGGGCATGGGGAAGGTCTACGGCCGGACCTGGTACCAGCTGCGGTGTCAGGTGCCCCTCACGGCGGTGGAGAAGCGGTACACCGGGGAGGAGACGGTCCGGCGGGCGTTTTTATTTGGGAAAAACCGTATAAATTTTTATTTTAGCAGTAGCATTCCAGGGGATACTTATGATAAAATAGTAGACTGGAAACAGTGGTGCCTGCCCGGAGACGTTCCTCTGCCCGTGACCACTGTGACGGAGACGCTCCGGGCCTATGAGCCGGCGGAGCGGGAGCGCACCCAAGAGGAGGCCCTGGCCCTGGCGGACGTGATACTGACGGCCCGGCTGGAGAGCTGCCTGGACGAGGGCAAGGTCCTGCGCCGGTCGCTGACCGGCGAGACCGTGGGGGACACGCTGCTGGTGACGCTCTCCGCCGAGTGCGAGGAACAGATCGGGAAGCTTGTAGAAATTCCAAAGGAGTAACAAAAGAGTACGATGGAACAAAGGATAGAGATCGAGCGGCTGGAGCAGGCGGTGAACATCTTCGGCTCCTTCGATGAAAATATCCGTCTCATCGAGACGGAATTCCATGTGGTGGTCACCAACCGGGACGGGGAGCTGCGCATCAACGGCGAGGCGGAGAACGCCATGCTGGCGGCCAAGGCCATCAATGCCCTGCTGACCCTCTCCAGCCGGGGGGAGCAGATCGGCGAGCAGACCGTGCGCTACGTCATCGGCCTGGCCCGCAGCGGCCAGGAGGACCGGGTGGCGGAGCTGACCCAGGACGTCATCTGCATCACCGCCAAGGGCCGCCCCGTGAAGGCCAAGACCATCGGCCAGAAGCGGTATGTGGACTCGGTGACCAGGAACACGGTGACCATCGGCGTGGGCCCCGCCGGTACCGGCAAGACCTATCTGGCGGTGGCCGCCGCCGTGGCCGCCTTCCGGGACAAGCAGATCAACCGCATCATCCTCACCCGCCCCGCCGTGGAGGCGGGGGAGCGGCTGGGCTTCCTGCCCGGCGACCTGCAATCCAAGGTGGACCCCTATCTGCGTCCTCTGTACGACGCCCTCTTCGATATGCTGGGGGCGGAGACCTACCAGAAATACCTGGAGCGGGGCAACATCGAGGTGGCGCCCCTGGCCTATATGCGCGGGCGGACTCTGGACGACAGCTTCATCATCCTGGACGAGGCCCAGAACACCAGCCGGGAGCAGATGAAGATGTTCCTGACCCGCATGGGCTTCAACTCCAAGGTGGTCATCACCGGCGACGTGACCCAGATCGACCTGCCGCCGGACAAGACCTCCGGCCTGAAGGAGGCCGTCCGGGTGCTGAAGGGCGTGGAGGGCATCGGCATCTGCGAGCTGACGGACCAGGACGTGGTGCGCCATGTGATGGTCCAGCGGATCATCAAGGCCTATGACGACTACTACCGCAACAGCAGCGCCGCCGGCGTGAAGAGCAAGAAGAAGTAATACTGTCCTCCTATTAAAGTATACTTCGTCACCGTGCGGGAAATGTAGGTACCGCAACGTTTTGAGAGCGATGTTAAAGTTCTTTTTGATACTTTTTCTTTCAAGAAAAAGTATAACTACACAGCATTTGCCGTAGAAAGAGAGGCAAGCTATGCCGAAAGTGACGACCCAAGCGGCGTTTTCGAGCCCCATCTACCGGGTGTGGCACATGGTCACGAACCTGTCCAACTGGGGCTGGCGGGACGACCTGAGCGAGATCGAGTCCTCCCCGGACGGGTCCAGTTTTATTGAATATACCAACAAGGGATTCCCCACCCTGTTCCGCATCACGGCCTTTGCTCCCTGCCGGTGGTACGCCTTCGATTTGGAGAACGAGCACATCACCGGGAAATGGGAGGGCTTTTTCCAGCCGGACGGCAACGGCGGCACGGTGGTGGAGTTCACCGAAGAGGCCGAATCCCGGGGGAAGATGCCCAATTTCATCCTGGAAATGTATCTCCGCCGCCAGCAGCGGCGGTACATCGCCATGCTGCGGAGAGGGCTTGGAGAAGAAGACTAACGTCAACAAAGAGGCCGGCGCTTCTTTGTTGAGGGGGTTTCGCGCCGTGGGCGGCGCGAAACTCTGCGAGGCTTTTAAGGAGGCTGAACAAATGACAGAGATCAGGCTTCCCGGCTTCCGGGCGGAGGCCGATGGGGAGACCACCGGGGAGTGGTACTTACACGAGGGAGACGAGTGGTACTGCATGTGCGGCCACTGCCGCAACTTCGTGGCGTTGGCGAAAAAAAGACAGCTCCCGGCGGAGCTGCTGGACCTGCTGGACAGGCTGTCCATCCCGCCGGAGAAAGCCACCTATGTCTGCGAAATGGACGGCGAGGGGCTCTATGAGCTCTGCTGGAACGTCTCCGGCCGCCTCCTGGAGGAGGGCGAGACGGCGGCGGAGACCGCCTGGGGGAGCTGGGCGCTGGAGCCCAGGGACAAATATCCACAGCCCTCGGACGCCTACGACGAATTCCCGGACCCGTGCTTTGTCCTGCACGTATTTCTCCGGCTGCCCTGGGTCCTGGACGAGTCCATGGACACGCCACGGCCCACGGAGCACTACATCCCCGTCCAGGGGGCCAAAGGGGAAACCTGCGCGTTTTTGCGGCGGGTCATCACCGCCGCGCTGGCGGCGGAGGGGGTGGATTTCGCCTGTGAGGTGGACGTGAAGATCACCAACGACGAGGGCATCCACGAGATCAACCTGGACATGCGGGGCGTGGACGCCCCCACAGACGTGCTGAGCTTCCCCTGCTTCGATCTGACCCCCGGCGAGCTGCCGGACCCGGAGGAGGATATGGACCCCGGCACCGGCTACGTGCCCCTGGGGGATATGGCCATCTCCTTGGAGCGGGTGAAAGCCCAGGCGGCGGAGTACGGCCACTCCGAACAGCGGGAGCTGGCATACCTGGCGGTCCACTCCGTTCTGCACCTGCTGGGGTATGACCATCTGGACGAGGGGCCCATGAAGGCTCGGATGCGGGCCCGTGAGGAGGCCATCATGGAGACGCTGGGCCTCGCCAGGGAGTAGGGGTGTTTCGTCCTGCTGCCCTCTGACCTTTTTTGACAGTATTCCCCGGGCGGATTCCGCCCGGGGATTTTGCGCTTTTTGTGCTTCTGTCCGGGGATGCAGTACGCCATGCGCCATGCGCCACACGGCCAACGCATGAAAAAAGTTTCCATCCGCAATGAAGAGTGGTAAAATAGTGTGGGGGTGC
>CANQCS010000131.1 GCA_947589745.1 uncultured Oscillospiraceae bacterium | reverse complement strand
GAGGACTTCCACACCGTCACGGCGTCCCACGTCTTTGGCGTGGCCACGGACCAGGTGACGCCCAACATGCGCCGGGCAGCCAAGGCGGTGAACTTCGGCATCGTGTACGGCATCTCGGCCTTCTCGCTGTCCCAGGACCTGGGGGTGACGGTACCCGAGGCCAAGGAGTACATGGACGCCTATTTCGCCCGTTTCCCCGGCGTCAAGGGCTACATGGACCGTGTGATTCGGGAAGCCAAAGAGAAGGGCTATGTGGAGACGCTGTTCCACCGCCGCCGTTCCCTGCCGGAGCTGAAAGCCTCCAACTTTGCGACCCGCTCCTTCGGGGAGCGGGTGGCGCTGAACATGCCCATCCAGGGCACCGCGGCGGATATCATCAAGCTGGCCATGGTCAAGGTCTTTTCCCGGCTGCGCCGGGAGGGGCTGGCGGCGAGGCTCATTTTGCAGGTGCACGACGAGCTGATCGTCGAGTGTCCTTTGGAGGAGGCTGACCGGGTCAGCGCCCTCCTCACCGAGGAGATGGAGGGGGCGTTCCCGCTGGACGTGCCGCTGGTGGCGGAGGCACATCAGGGACAGGACTGGCTGTCGGCGAAGTAGGTGCGTGGGGGCTCCGCCCCCTCCTGGCCTGATTCGCCCCCGGGCGGGGCGGCCCCCCTGGGTTACTTTTCCCTTGCAGGAAAAGTAACCAAAAGTGCACTCAAGAAAACCAGGAATGGTTTTCTTGAGAATCTTTCCTTATTTTTTGTTTGGTTTTGCGCTCCCCCTTTGGCTGGTCTGGTCTAAACCGGGCCGGGTCCCGTGTATGGGGCGTTGCGGCTACCCGAATATGTCCCCAAGGACAGTGAAGCGCTGGGGCACGGACGCATTGGGTGCGTTGGTCGGTTTTCCTTAGTCTTACTGCCGGTTGCTCCGTTCCACTACGCAATTGATAGATGGTTCTATTCGCGGGAAAGGGATACGGGCTTTTGTTTCGGACAGCACCGCAAATCAGGATTTATGGAGAAAACGAAATGAAGTGTCCATTTTGTGATACAGAAATGTTACAAGGTTATTTGAATTGTGGGTTAGTCATTTGGAGTACCAGAAAACATAAGTTAAGCCTACTCCCAAACGATAAAGAAAAATATGCTTTCCGACTTAAAAGCCCAATGGTATCTCCACATCATGTGAGTAGTAGTTACTGCCCTAAATGTAAGCGAATGATTATTGATTGTGCAGAGTATGAAAGTAACATATAGTAGTAAATTCCCGTTCGTCTACCCCCCGCCAACCACCGCGCCCCCAATTGCGTAGTGGAACGGAGCAACCGGCAGCATCGACTACGGAAAAACAACCCTGCACCCCCGATGAATGCTTTCCCTGGCCCCTAGTTCCACCATCCATCTGCCCTTAACGTCTTCCCCAGGGATTCTTAAGGGGCGCAGCCCCTTAAGCAACTTTTTGGGTACTTTTTGTTTGCACAAAAAGTACCCCAGGGTGCGCGGCGAAGCTGCGACAAGAATAAGAGGTGGTAGGGGCCGGAGGCCCCTACGGATCAGCACTATGGAATATAGAATTTCCCCTTTGTCCCCTGCCCACCTCCCCGAGGTGGACGCCATCGAGGTTTTGTGTTTTGAGGACCCCTGGTCCCCCCGCCTGCTGGAGGAGGCCGTCACCGGCCAAAATGCTTTGTGTCTGGGGGCCTTCTCCCCCGCCGGGGAGCTGGCCGGGTATCTCCTGGCCGCCTACGTCCTGGACGAGGGCTGCGTGGACAACGTGGCCGTGCGGCCGGAGCTCCGGCGGCAGGGCGTCGCCTCCCTCCTGCTGGAGGCCCTGGCCGGAATGGCCAGGTCGCGGGGACTGGCCTTCCTCACCCTGGAGGTCCGCGCCTCCAACCTCCCCGCCCAGAGGCTCTACGAAAAACAGGGCTACCGGCCTGTGGGCCGGAGAAAAAACTACTACTCCCACCCCCGGGAGGACGCGATTCTAATGACACTGGAGTTACGAAATGAAACTGAGGACCCTGACGCCTGACGAACTGGCCGCCGTCTATGAGCGCGAAATGCGGGCCGCCTTCCCTCCCTCCGAGCTGAAACCCCTGTCCGCCATGGAGTACCTCCGCGGCCTGGGCACCTACGACCCCCTGGGGGCCTTTGACGGGGACGGCGCATTCCTGGGCGGCGCGCTGCTGTGGAAGCACCGGGACGGGCGGTTCCTCCTGCTGGACTACCTGTTCGTCCCCGCCGCCCTGCGGGACCGGGGGCTGGGCGGCGCCATCCTCCGGGCCCTGGCGGAGGCGTACCCGCCGGGCGCCGTCTTCATCGTGGAGGCCGAGGCCCCCGTGGGCGACCCGGAGCGGGACGCCCTGATCGCCCGGCGGCTGGGGTTCTACCGGCGGGCCGGTGGCACGATGATGGACTACGAGTGCGCCCTCTTCGGCGTCCGGTACCGGAATTTCTGCTGGGGCTCCCCCCTGCCGGAGGAATCCCTGGTGCTCCAAAAGCACCGGGAAATCTACCGGCAGAGCTTCGACCAGAAGTGGTTTGAGCGGTTCATCCAGCTCCCCCTGGCCCCCGGCGAGGCCCCCCGGCCGCTGATCAAGTGGCAGGAGGGCGAAACATAAGACAAACGCACATAGATAAAAGGAGACTCTATGAACATCCTAGCCTTTGAATCCTCCTGCGACGAGACGGCGGTGGCGGTGGTGCGGGACGGGCGGCACGTCCTCAGCGACGCCATCCTCTCCCAGGCCGACATGCACGCCATCTACGGCGGCGTGGTGCCGGAGATCGCCTCCCGCAAGCACGTGGAGGCCATCGCCGCCCTCAGCGGCAAGGCCCTGGCGGACGCGGGCCTTGCCCGGTCCGATATCGACGCCGTGGCGGTGACCTACGGCCCCGGCCTTATCGGGGCGCTGCTGGTGGGGGTCAACTTCGCCAAGGCGGCGGCCTTCGCCCTGGGGGTGCCCCTGATCCCCGTCCACCACCTGCGGGGCCACATCGCCGCCAACTACCTGGCCTTCCCGGAGCTGGAGCCCCCCTTCCTGGCCCTGTGCATCTCCGGGGGCAACTCCATGCTGGTGGACGTGCGGGGCTACACCGACATGGCCGTCCTGGGGGCCACCCGGGACGACGCCGCCGGGGAGTGCTTCGACAAGATCGCCCGGGTGCTGGGCCTGCCCTACCCCGGCGGCAAGCCCATGCAGGACCTGGCCCGGGGCGGCGACGACGCCAAATACCCCCTGCCCCGGGCCAAGGTGGCGGGCAACGACCTGGATATGTCCTTCTCCGGCCTGAAGACGGCGGCGGTGAACCTGGTCCACAACGCGGAACAGAAGGGCGAGGCCATCGACCGCTCCGGCCTGGCGGCGTCCGTCACGGCGGCCATCAGCGAGGAGCTGGTGCCCCGGGCCATGGAGGCCGCGAAGCGCTGCGGCCGCAAGGTCCTGGTGGCCGCCGGGGGCGTGGCCGCCAATGAGCGCATCCGCGGCGACCTGGAGAGATCGTGCAGGGAGAACGGCATCCGGCTGTACCTCCCTCCCCTGTCCCTCTGCGGGGACAACGGGGCCATGATCGGCAGCCAGGCGTACTACGAGTATTTGTCCGGCGCACGGGCGGACAGCAGTCTGAACGCCTACGCCACACTGGAGCTGTGACAAAACGGGAGGGCGGGCCTGCGGGTCCGCCCTCCCTCTGCATTTCCCGGCGCGGAACCCGGCGGGAAAGCAGGGGAAATGCGCGGAGGATGTATAAAATGTCGTTATGTCAACATCTCCCCCGAATTTTCCCGGGGTGGAAATCCCGGTCCGGCGGCTGACAGACTTTTCCAAATCCGACTGTAACCGTTGCAAATCAACGATTTCAACGGTGTTGAAAACTGTGTGGAAATTGTTTATAACTGCTGGTACTAGCTTTTATCATCAAACTTATGTGAACTTCCCGAACAAATATTTTCGGAAAAATGGAAGAAAAATGGTAACGGTTTTTCCCCGTTTTTGGCGAAAAGGGGAATTTTGTCGGAAGGTGTCGAAGGGCGCTTTCGGGCGGTCCCCGTCGCACCGGGGCGAAAGGACGCATATCCGGGCGCAGGCCATGCAAGGCAGGCTGCAATATTACATTTTGTAATTTCAAATGACAGACCGTAACCTCCGGTAACAAAAAGTAACGGAGCGGCCTGGCCGCTCCATTCCAAAACGATATGGATGTTTCGTCCGCCATTACTCATTTTGCAGGGCGTCCATCAGCTCCCGGCGGAGGGTGAGGATCTCCTGCACGTGGTAGTTGGTCACCACGTCGATCTCCATTACCGAGTCCAGGGTCCGCTGGTCCCGGATGGTGGCGCCGCAGGCCTGGAGGCGGCGGCGGTTCTCGGCGTTGAGGCGGCCCGGCATCTCCATGCGGGCCAGCACGGCCAGGTGGGCCACCAGGTCCTTGGCCCGGCGGTCACAGGCCCGCAGGTCCTCCAGCTCCCGGGCCTGGCGGCGGCGGTGGAGCAGGAAGCGCTGGTTGGCGAAGATGCCCAGCTGCTTCTGGAGGGCGGCGATCTTGCCCTCCATGCCGTCGGGGTCCGGCAGGAACTGGTCGCCGTCGAACACGTCCTCCAGGAACGCGATCAGGTCCCTGTCCAGGCTCCGCATGGTCTCGCGGATCTGGCGGCTGTTGTTGTAGGGGAAGATGAGCATGTTCACCGCCATGCCCACAATGAGGCCGATGGTGGTGTCCCAGCTGCGGCCCAGGGCGTAGGTGACCGGGTTCATGCTGTCGCTGACGCACAGCATGACCATGATGAAGCAGGGCAGCGACGGGGAGAGCTTGATGTGCAGGCCGTTGTAAAAGACGATGATGGCGATGATGCCGATGCCCACCCGGAGCATGGGCCCCAGGGGCAGGAAGCTCAGCAGGATGCCGAACACCGCGCCGAAGAGGGTGCCCGCGATCTGGGACACGCAGGCGGTCAGGGAGTCCTTGAAGGTGGGCTCCATGACCGCCATGGCGCCCAGCATTGCGAAGATCAGTTTGTCGCCGGTGGCGCCATACAGATCGACTACCACCATGGCGATGACGATTGCCACGGCGGTTTTTAACGTCCGAAGGCCGATATGAAACTTGAATTTTCCCTTTTGCACGGGTGATCCCCTCCATGAAATCATTGATAGGTATTATATCATAGAAGTTGGCTGGGGTCAAACATAAAACTATATCTTGTCCGGGATGGGTGCAGGGGGCTTCCAGCCCCCGCCGGGCTTGGTAGGGACCTCCGGTCCCTGCTTGCCCTGGGGTACTTTTCCCTCGCAGGAAAAGTACCCAAAAGTGCGCTTAAGGGGGCTTTCGCCCCCTTAAGAATCCCTTGGGGTTGACGGTTAAGGACAGATGGATGGTTGAACTAGTGGCCAGGGAAAGCATTCATCGGGGGTGCCCTCTTTTTTCCGTAGTCTTACTGCTGGTTGCTCCGTTCCACTACGCAATTGGTAGATGGTTCTATTCGCGGAGTGAGGGGCTGGTGGTTGTTTGGCAGAGCGTTTAGTCAGGGTGCGCACTAGGATTATTTCTCCTTGACTGCCGCCCTTTCCCGCAGGGGAAAGGTGTCGCGGACGAATGGTCCGCGACGAATAGGGGGACCAAAGGGCTGATTATGCAGTAACGAACAAACGGAACCAGCCCGGACAATATCCCGATAACCACCGCACCATCAATTGCGTAGTGGAACGGAGCAACCAGCAGTAAGACTAAGGAAAAAACAGAGGGTAGTCCCGATGAAAGCCTTCTCTGGGTACTTCATACAAACCATTTTCTCTTAATAAATTTAAAAGGGGGTCCAGCCCGTAGGGCTGGCAATTTTTTGGGTACTTTTTGTTTGCACAAAAAGTACCCCAGGGTGCGCAGCGGAGCTGCGAATAGAAAAAAGGTGGTAGGGGCCGGAGGCCCCTACGCACCCAACTGCCGATTATTTGCTGATATCGACCCCGGCCATCTCCAGGATAGGAGGAACATTCTTCTCCGCGCCGATGGCCATAATATGTACACCGGGGCAGATGTGCTCGTCACGGATCTTGGCGATCATCTCTGCCGCCATCTCCATGCCCAGCTTGGCGGGCAGGCCCTTGACGCCTTTCTCCTTGCCCTCGGCGGCGGCCGCCGCCAGACGGTCGATCATGTCCTGGGGCACCGCGATGCCGGGCACGTTCTCGTTCATGAACCGGGCCATGCCAGCCGCCTTCAGGGGGATGATGCCCGCCATGATGGGGACGTCGATGCCGGCCTTATCGACGGCCTCCAGGAACCGCTTCAGGCTGTCCAGGTCGAAGATGCCCTGGGTCTGGATGTACCTGGCGCCGGCCTCCACCTTCTGGCGGAGCTTGTTGATCTGGAGGATCTGGGGCTCGTAGACCGGGGTCACGGAGGCGCCCTTGAAGAACGTGGGCGCGCCGCCGGCCAGGGGGTTGCCGCCGCAGTCGTTGCCGGTGGCCTCCATCTCGGAGAGCATGTTGAGGATGCCCACGCTGTCCAGGTCGTAGACGGGCTTGCTGGCCTTGCAGTCGCCCACCATGGGGTGGTCGCCGGTGAGGGCCAGCATGGTGTCGATGCCGAAGGAGGCGGCGGAGAGGATGTCGCCCATAATGGCCATCCGGTTCCGGTCGCGGCCGGTGATCTGGAGGATGGGCTCCACGCCGGCCTGCTTCAGGTGGATGCAGAGGCCCAGGCTGGAGGCCTTGAGGCAGGCGGACTGCATGTCGGTGACGTTGACGCCGTGGACCTTGCCGTTCAGCAGGGCGGCGCTCTGCATCTGCTCGGTGAAGTCATAGCCCTTGGGAGGGGCCATCTCCGCTGTCACGGCGAATTTGCCGTTTTCCAATGCTTTCTGTAACAGACTCATGGCTTACTTCTTCTCCCTCAAATTGATATGTCTCGGATAGGCCACGTTGGCATAGCTCTTGTCCTTCCGGGTCTGGGACAGCTTATCCAGCTGACCGGTGGCTTCCAGGCGCTTGTAGATCATGATCCAGGCGCAGTCGTTCTCGGGGTTGACCTCGCACTTGCCGTTCTTCTGTCCGCCGCAGGGGCCGTTGACCAGGCTCTTGGCGCACTTGGTGATGGGGCAGATGCCGCCGGTGGAGCCCAGCACGCAGTCGCCGCACATCTTGCAGTACTCGTTGAACATGCCGACCCGCTCCACCTGGCCCAGGAACAGGGTGTTGTTGGCGGGGTAGACGGGGACCTTGACGTTGTCGGCCACGGTCTGGGTGCCGTCGCCGCAGGCCATGCAGATGATCGCCTCATACCCGGTGTCCTTGATGGCCTTCAGGTCCCGCTTGACCAGCAGCTTGTGGCAGCACTCGTCGGGGTAGACCGTGCCCACGACCTCGATGCCCTGGGTGGCCAGGTACTCCGTCATGGCCTGCATCTCCGGCTGGCCGCCGGTCTGGCAGGCGGTGGCGCAGTTGCCGCAGCCCACCAGGGCCACCTTGGTCACGCCCTCCAGCATGGCCATCAGTTCCTCGATGGGCTTTTTCTGTGTGATGATCATAATGGAATGCCTCCTCTAAACTTCCTCCGCATGGAGCCATGCCCCATGGTTTCTAGTATAGTATACTATAAACCATGGTATAAATCAAGACGAAAACGACCTGGTTCTGCATTTTCCGTAACCCGGTGCGTAGGGGCTTCCAGCCCCTCGGGGGACGGTAGGGACCTCCGGTCCCTGCTGACCCTGGGGTACTTTTTGTGCAAACAAAAAGTACCCAAAAAATTGCCAGCCCTACGGGCTGGACCCCCTGTTAATTTTATTAAGAGAAAATGGTTCGTATGAAGTACCCAGAGAAAGCTTTCATCGGGACTGCCCTCTGTTTTTTCCTTAGTCTTACTGCTGGTTGCTCCGTTCCACTACGCAATTGATGGTGCGGTGCTATTCGGGTGCGTGACGAAACATTTGTCTTTTGCGTAGTGGAACGGAGCAGGACGCAGTTCGTCCCAAACCGTATACGGAAATCCACTAATTGCGTAGTGGAACGGAGCAACCAGCACCACCGACAACGGAAAAACAAACCAGCAGTACCGATGAATGCTTTCCCTGGCCCCTAGTTCAACCACCCATCTGTCCTTAACCGTCATCCCAGAGGGATTCTTAAGGGGGCGAAAGCCCCCTTAAGCGCACTTTTGGGTACTTT
>CANQCS010000130.1 GCA_947589745.1 uncultured Oscillospiraceae bacterium | reverse complement strand
GTCCCCTGCCGGGCCCCGGCAGAGGACGGAGTCACACTGATGGAGATTCTGGACGCCATCTACCGCTCCGCGGCCACAGGCCACGAAGTGATGTTAGGCGGTGAGGATCAATGAAGCCATCTGTCAGCTCGTACAGCTTTGCACGGCTCATGGGCCCCGGCGGCATGACGCAGCTGGACTGCGTGAAAAAGGCCGCGGAGATGGGCTTTGAGGCCATTGAATTTACGGAGCTCCAGCCCCATGACGGCTCCACGCCCGCCCAGTACGCCGGGACGCTGGCCCGGGCCTGCCGGGACGCGGGACTGGCAGTCTCCAACTACACGGTGGGCGCCGACCTACTCTCCGGCAGCGGAGGGGACCTGAACAGCGAGGTGGAGCGGCTGTGGGGCCAGCTGGAGCTGGCCGACCGCCTGGGCGCCCGCTCCATGCGCCACGACGCCACCACGGGCATCCCGGTCCGGGAGTGGCGGGGCTTTGACCAGGCACTGCCCCGGCTGGCGGAGGGCTGCCGGGCGGTCAGCGACCGGGGGGCGGAGCTGGGCATCCGCACCATGGTGGAGAACCACGGCTTTTTCTGCCAGGACAGCCACCAGGTGGAGCATCTGGTGAACACGGTGGCCAGCCCCAACTTCGGTCTGCTGTGCGATATTGGAAACTTCCTCTGCGTGGATGAGAACCCGGTCCACGCGGTGGGACGGGTGGCGCCCTACGCCTCCTATGTCCACGTCAAGGACTTCCATATCAAGTCCGGCGCCTGGCCGGACCCGGGCCGGGGCTTCTTCCAGACTCGGGGCGGCAACCGGCTGCGGGGTGCCATTCTGGGCCACGGCTCCGTGCCGGTGGGCCAGTGCCTGTCCATCCTGAAGAACAGCGGCTATGACGGGTACGCGGCCATCGAGTTCGAGGGCCTAGAGGACCCCATTCTGGCGCTGGAGATCGGGCTGGAAAATCTGAAGCGGTATCTGGCGGCCATCTAATGAGGCCCGGTGTACTGCGATAAGAGCAGCGAAGAGACGTAATCAAAGATTCGGAGGGGCGGCACGGCTTTTGCTGTGCCGCCTCTCTGTTGCTGCCGTCACTCCCCGCGTATGATTTGCTTCGGAGCGGAATACGATCATAGGGAGGGGGGAGCGCCATGAGACAGCGGGAGCCGCCGGATATCGTCTTTTACCCGGTACCGGACCCGGACAGTGCCTCACGGTCCAGCGAGATCGACCGGATCTACGCCCGCTCCATCCGGCGGCGGCTGGACGAGAGCGGGATGACGCCGCGGCAGAAGGCCGCCGCTGTGGATGCTTTGATCGGCCGTTTGAAAGCACAGGCAGAGCCGGAGGAAGCGACGGGCGGGAGAACAGGAGCAGCAACAGCACCGTAAGGAAATCCACGCCGCTGTCTGCGGCGTGGATTTTTACTGCTGGCGGCAGGCCCGTTTGTTTCCCTGGGTGCGGAGGCGCATTCCCTACCCTGATAGCACTGATCTCAATGTTCTTCGTCACCGGCCAGGGACTGTGGAGCTCCCTGGCTTCGGCGGTGATGCTGATGGGCACTATCGTGCTGGCGGTGGCGATGACCCTCTGGGCCAGCCGTTTCCTCTCCGCCACGGTGCTGCGGGGGGAGCCGTCCTCCTTCTCCCTGGAGCTGCCGCCCTACCGCACGCCCCAGGTGGGGCAGGTGCTGGTCCGCTCCATCCTGGACCGGACGCTGTTCGTGCTGGGGCGGGCGGTGTCGGTGGCGGCCCCGGCGGGACTGCTGATCTGGTGCGCCGCCAACATTACCGTGGGCGGGCAGAGCGTACTGCTCCATCTGGCGGGGCTTCTCCAGCCGCTGGGGGAGCTCATGGGGCTGGACGGCATCATCCTCCTGGCCTTCCTTCTAGGGTTTCCGGCCAATGAGATCGTGGTGCCCTGCATCCTCATGGGCTACCTCTCCACCGGGGCGCTGACGGACTACGGGAGCCTGGCGGAGCTCCACGGCCTCCTTGCCGCCAACGGCTGGACGGCGGGGACCGCCCTCTGTGCCCTGCTCTTCACCCTGTTCCACTTCCCCTGCGGCACCACCTGTCTCACCATCTGGCGGGAGACCCACAGTGCCAAGTGGACCGCGCTGGCAGTGGCGCTGCCCACAGCGGTTGGGGTGGGGCTGTGCGTCATCGTCCGGCTGGTGATTTCCCTGCTGCTATGAATCGACCCCAGGACCAGAGGGTCCTGGGGTGATTGCTGTTTGTAGGATATTGTCGAACCAGTACAGAATGTTGTCAAATTTTCCGCACCGGCTGGCGCAGGAGGGTGCGCAGGCGCTCCGATCTGGTGCGGCGGGGATCGCCCAGATAGATCTCGTGGTGGCGGCGGGTGTGCGAAAAGTCGGCGGCATACCCCTGCTCTGCTGTGAAGGCATCCAGCTTGTCCAGGGTCGCGGGCTCGTCATCATAGGGACCAATGTGGAGGATGTGGGCGCAAAGGCCCTCCTCCCACCGCCAGAAGCGGGCTTTGCTCAGGTCCAGCTCCGGCTTCTTTTGGGCCAGCTCCTCCACCGCCCAGGCGAACACCGCTTCGTCCACAAAGTCCGGCTGGCGGATCATGGAGATCCAGCGGAACTTTGATTTGTCCCCGGCGAACCGCCCATCGAAGCCTGGCTCATCGGTCCACCACAGGCCCTCCAGGGGCGGCACCACGTACTCGAAATATCCCGGCGGGGTCTGCCCGCTCATCTTGCTCATCTTCACCGTGAAGCTGAGGCCGTAGAGAATGCTCATGGCCTCCTGGTAGGCAGGGGAGGTGTTGGGATCCCCCTGCCCCTCCACGGCGAAAAAGGCCATCTCCGGCACCTGGATGATGGCCGGCTTTTTGGGCAGGTACAGGTATGCCTCTGTTTTCTTGTAGTCGATCTTATCCATTTCCTGTCAGCTCCTCCCGCTTTTTTCCGCTCAGCCTTGACAGCACCAGCTGGTAGGACCGGTCCAGCATCCCCCGCAGCACCTGGTCCGGCACCCTGCCGTTGGGACGCACCGACACCCAGTGCCGCTTGTCGCAGTAGTAACCCGGCACAATGTCCCCATACTGCCCCCGCAGCAGCTCACCCTCCAGGGGCTCCAGCTTCATGGTGATATAGTAGGGCCTGCCGTCCCGCCCCAGGCACACGGCGGCGAACAGCTTCCCGCCGATCTGGTAGCGCAGCCAGCCCCACTCCGCCTTGAAGTCCCTGGTGACGCCCTGTTTGGCCATCACATACTCGTCCAGCCAGTGATACCGCATCTCCGGCTGTTCCCGCCACAGACGGCACTGCTCGATACGCCGGCCGTTGTCGCCCTCAGCGGCGTCATAGGCAAAGCTTGTCAATTGCTGACAAGGAAATTCCCTACACAGGCCGCAGTGGGCAAGCTCCTTACTCTCACAGCAGTTTTTCACTGGACACGCGCCCCAGAATGGTTCCGCAATGTTGACGCAGCCCTGACAGCCGCCCTCGGCATGAAACCGGCACTCACCGCACAGCAGGCCGCATCTGGACTCTATCATGTTTCTCACCTCCAGGGCCTATTCTACGCCTTGAAAGCGGACAACTGACTGTCATATTTCGACGGGATAGTCCGAAATGTTTTCAGAAAATGTCCTAGGTCTGCGTGTCTGCCGGAAGGAGTCCAGCGCTGTTTTCAGAATCAAGTCCTCATCTCTGACAGAAAAATTAAAACTAATCGTCATATTTCAACAAAATATTCCTTAAAGTTTTTGAAAACGAACCTCTGAGCTCGGCCGGTTCCAGCAACTCGGCGTGCTCCCCAAAGGTCAGTACCCAGCGCTTCAGCTCCGCCTCGTCCGGGAAGCCCCGGCGAAAGAGCAGGCTGCCGTCCGGCTCCTCAGTGAAGCTGGCCGCGCCGTACTCGTCGATGAGCCGCCAGCGGACGGCGGGATGGAACCGGATCACCGCCGTCAGGGCGTCCGGGTACACGCGCTCCACCGGGGTGATGGGGGACGGCACCGGGTAGGGAGGAAAGGTCTCCTCCAGAATTTCAAGGTCCAGCATCCGGTTGAGCTTGAAGAGGCGGAAGTCCTGCCGCGTCCGGCACCGTCCGAACAGGTACCACCCGGACCAGCGGAACACCAGGCGGCAGGGCTCCACGGTCCGGCGGCTGTCGCCGCCGGGGGCACAGTAGGTGAAGGTCACCACCCGGCGCGCCGAACAGGCGGCCTTCAGCTGCTCCAGCCGCGGGGCCAGCATGGGGCCGTACCAGGAGGCCAGGTCGATGACTACGCAGTCATCCCCAGCCTGGTCCCTGGACCGGGGGAGCTTCTCCATGAGCTGGCGGTAGTAGCTGGTGCCGGAAACGCTGTCCAGGCTGCGGAGTCCCGCCAGGATGGCGCCCCGGTCCGCGTCGGTGAGGACGGTGCGGTCCAGGTCGTAGCCCTCCATGATGGAGATGCCGCCGCCGGAGCCCCGGACCGTCCGCAGGGGGATGCCCGCCTGACAGAGTCGGTCCACATCCCGGCGGATGGTCCGCTCGGACACCTCAAAGCGTTTTGCCAAATCTTTGGCGGTGACCTGGTCCTCCCGCAGGAGGACGGACAGGATGCCGATCAGCCGGTCAATGGTCATGTGGCTCTCCCTTCCCCTTTCTTTTGGAACAAACGCCCGGGCCAGAGGGCCCGGGCGCTGAGAGATCAGAACGCAAAGCTGCCGTTTACGAACACGGGCACTTCCCTGCCGTCGTGGGTGACGCCCACGATGGACAGGTCCTTGGTGCCCACCATGAAATCCACATGGTTGATGGACTGGTTGAGGCCGGCGGCCTTCTGCTCCTCCTCGCTCATGTCGTCGCCGCCCTTGACGCTGCCGGGGTAGGCGGAGCCAAAGGCCAGATGGCAGGAGGCATTCTCATCAAATAGAGTCTCGTAGAACAGGACGCCGGTGTTCCGGATGGGGGAGTCATAGGGCACCAGGGCCACCTCGCCCAGATAGTGGGAGCCATCGTCCAGCTCCACAGAGCGGCGCAGATGCTCCTCGCCCTTTTCGGCGTGGAGGTCCACGATGCGGCCGTCCTTGAACTCCAGCCAGAAGTCCTCCACCATGCTGCCGTTCAGGGACAGGGGCATGGCGGCATAGACACGGCCATTGACGCCGTCCTTGCGGGGAGCGGTGAAGATCTCCTCGGTGGGGATGTTGGCCACAAAGGCAACGCCATCGGGGGTCTTGTCCGCGCCGCCGGCCCAGACGTGGTTCTCCGGCAGCTCGATGGTCAGGTCGGTGCCCAGGGAGTTGGTGTAGTGGAGAGACTTGAAGTTGTACTCGTTGAGCGCCTGGGCCCGGCGGGCGGTGGCCTCGATGTGGGCCTGCCAGCGCTCCACGGCCTTGCCGTCGCCGTTGACCCGGCAGACGGAGTACACGGCGTCCCAGAGGGCGGCCAGGGCCTCGTCGTCCGGCAGATCGGGGAAGACCTTCTTCGCCCAGGGCAGGGTGGGATAGGAGCCCACGCACCACTGGAAGCGGTTGGCGGTCATGGCGTCATAGTAGGGGCGGGAGGGCTCACCGGCGGCGCGGCGGGCGGCCTGCATCCGGGCGGGGTCCACGTCCTTGAACAGCTCCGGGTCGCCGCTAGCAATGGAGAGGTTGGGAGCTTTTTTCTCCAGCAGCCAGTCCAGCTTGGCCTTGGCGTAGGAGGGGTACTCAGAGAAGACGGCCTCGCCGGCCCGAAGGTAGCGCTGCTGGGCGACGAAGTCGTCGCCCCAGTCCATGATGACCTCCCGGGCGCCGCGGTCATAGCACGCCTCTACACAGAGGCGCGCCAGGGGCGCGGCCTCCACGCTGGCGCTGATGCGGGGTGTTTGCCCGGGCTGGACATTGAGGCCAACGTCCACTAATAATTTAGCAAATTCTTTCAATCTTGCATCCATCGGGGTGCTCCTTTCTATATTTTCCGTTGCCGGAAATATTGCAGTTATAGCAGGGGGGCGCAAGCGGGGGCGGCAGCCCCACAATGCTGTGCGTAGGGGCCTCCGGCCCCTACCACCTTTTTTCTAGCCGCAGCTCCGCCGCGCACCCTGGGTTACTTTTTGTGCGCACAAAAAGTAACCAAAAAGGCGCCAGCCCGTAGGGCTGGACCTCTTTAAATTCATTAAGGACACATGGTTCTGGGATGTACCCAGAGAAAGCATTCATCGGGGGTGCTGGTTTGTTTTTTTCCCGTATTCTTACTGCTGGTTGCTCCGTTCCACTACGCAATTGGAAGTGCTGGTTCTATTCGGGTGCGTGACGAAACATTTGTCAATTGCGTAGTGGAACGGAGCAGACCGCAGTCGGTCAACGTAAAAACGACCAGCACACCCAATGTTCCGGTTTCGCCGCCCCAAGCGGCGAAACTTGCGCCGCAGCAGGATCTTCTTAGGGACATACTCAAACAGCCGCTTCGCCCTATACACGGGACCCGGCACGGTTTAGGAAAAACCAGCCAAAGGGGGAGCGCAAAACTAAACAAAAAAATAAGGAAAGATTCTCAAGAAAACCATTCCTGGTTTTCTTGAGCACGCTTTTGCCTACTTTTCCCGTGGGGGAAAAGTAGGCCAGGGGTGCACCCATCGGGGGTGCAGATCAATCCCGGTGGGGGCCGGAGGCCCCCACACCCCCCAGCCTACCGGCTGAACTGGTACAGGTCGCATTTGATCATGCCATTATAGAGCTTCCTCTTTTTGTCCGCCTTGCGGCCAAAAAACTTCTCAAACTCCGGGTGAGAAGTTAAAACGAGCACCCGCCAACGGGGCGGGACGTCCCGGTAGACCCTGCCGAACATGCGGTACAGCTCCTCCGCCTCCTGCTTCTCCAGGAGGCGCTCCCCGTAGGGCGGGTTGGTGACGATCTGCCCGAACTCGCCCTGGCATCTGAACCTGGCCGCGTCGGCCACGTCGAAGCGGACCAGGTCCTCCACCCCGGCCTTGACCGCGTTTTCCCGGGCGATCTGGATAGCCTTGGGGTCGATGTCCCCGCCCCAGATGTCGTACTGTCCGTCGAATTCCTGGTCCATGGCCTCACCGGCGGCGTCCAGCCACGCCTGGCTGGGGATGCACGCCCACCTCTGGGCGTCAAAGCTGCGGTCCAGGCCGGGGGCCCGGTTCCTGGCGATCAGAGCCGCCTCGATGGCGATGGTGCCGGAGCCGCAGAAGGGGTCCCGGAAGGGGTCCTTCCCCCGGTAGCGGCTGAGAGTCACCATGGCCGCCGCCAACGTCTCCCGCAGGGGCGCCGCTACGCCTACCGCCCGGTAGCCCCGCTTGTGGAGGCCCGGGCCGCTGGTGTCCAAGTAGAGAGAGCACTGGTCCCGCATGATGCCGAACTGGATCTGGTACTTGGCCCCGGTCTCCGGCAGGTGTTCCAGGCCGTAGACGCGGCCCAGGCGGTCCGCCACCGCCTTTTTGATGATCTTCTGGCAGTCCGGCACGGAGTGGAGCTGGGAGTCCAGGGCGTGGCCCTTCACCGGGAACTGGCCGTCCCGGGGGATGAAGTCCTCCCAGGGGAGACGGGCCGTTCCCTGGAACAGCATCTCGAAGCTGCGGGCCGGAAACGAGGCCATGAGGACCAGCACCCGCTCGCCGCAGCGGAGGTTGATATTCAGCCGGGGGATGTCCGGCAGGCTTCCCCGGCAGAGGACCCGGCCGTTTTCCACCTGTACGCCTTCCAGGCCCAGATGGCGGAGCTCGTCCCCCACCAGTCCCTCCAGCCCGAAGAGGCAGGGTATCGCAAATGTCAGCATAGTGATTCCCTTTCCCGTTGGATTCTCTGCCTAGTATACCAGACTTCGCAGGGAAAAGCAATGGGGAGCGCAAAGAGCAGGGCCGGAGGCGTCCCCGCGAAAAAATCCATATTCCCTGAAAAAACAGTGGAAAAGGTTTCGGGCATGTGTTATACTAAGGCCGTAAGCTGCGTTTGGTATTTTTCGCGCCCCGCGCGGAAAAAGATCAGTAAGGAGGTATTTCATTATGTGGTGGATCCCTATTGTCATTGCTGTCATCGCCCTGATCTTGCTGCTGACCAATATCCACGTGGTCCAGCAGTCCCGGGCCTTCGTGGTGGAGCGCCTGGGCGCGTACCACTCCACCTGGGGCGTGGGCCTGCATGTGAAGCTGCCCATCATCGACCGGGTGGCCAAGCGGGTGAGCCTGAAGGAGCAGGTGGTGGACTTCGCCCCCCAGCCCGTCATCACCAAGGATAACGTCACCATGCAGATCGACACGGTCATCTATTTCCAGATCATCGACCCCAAGCTGTACACCTACGGCGTGGAGCACCCCATGAGCGCCATCGAGAACCTGACCGCCACCACGCTCCG
>CANQCS010000129.1 GCA_947589745.1 uncultured Oscillospiraceae bacterium | reverse complement strand
AAATAATGAGGAAAGATTCTCAAGAAAACCTCGGTTTTCTTGAGCACGCTTTTGGGTACTTTTCCCGTGGGGGAAAAGTACCCCAGGGGTGCACCCCGCCTGGGGGTGCCTACTGACCCGGTGGGGGCGGAGCCCCCACGCAACCAGGATTCATCTTCTATAGTTGCAAAAACCTTCGATTTATGCTATAATATCCATATTAAATATCTAAAATCCTGACAAGGAGAATTAAATTTTGACTATGGATATTATCAAAAATTCCGACGTGCCGGAGATGCTGGACGCCCTTTTGGAGCTCCGGGATGGGGAGTGGTGGGACCGCTTCTATGGGGACCGGGAGCGGGGGGTGCCGTTCTTCCGAAATATTCCCGATGCCAGCCTGGCCGCGCTGTGCCGGTCAGGGCGGGTCCCTCTGGGGGCCGCGCTGGATGTGGGGTGCGGCAATGGGCGCAACACCCTTTTTCTGGCGAAGCAGGGCTTTGATGCCACCGGCATCGACATCTCCGCCGAGGCGATCCGCTGGGCCCAGGCGTCGGCGGCGGAGCTGCCGGTCCCGCCCCGATTCCTGTGCCTGCCGCTGTCCGATCTCCGGGCCGCGCCCGGCAGCTTCACGCTCATCAACGACAGCGGCTGCCTCCACCACATCAAGCCTCACCGCCGCCCGGACTATCTGGCCAGGCTGGCGGAGCTGCTGCGGCCGGACGGCTATCTCCATCTGACGTGCTTCAACGAGGAGGGCGGCGCGAATATCACGGATCTGGATGTGTACCGCCTGTGCTCGATGAAGGGAGGGCTGGGCTTTTCCGAGGAAAAGCTGCGGGCCGTCCTGTCCCCCTGGTTTGAGGTGGTGTCCCTGGCCACGATGGAGGAACAGACCGGCACAGACTATTTCAGCCAGCCCTACCTGTGGACCGCCCTCCTGCAAAAACGCCCGACAAGCCAGCCGTAGACTGGAATCTGTCTTGTGCGAAGTGAAACGGAGCAGAACGCAGTCGGTCCCAAACCGTCTACGGAAATCCATCAATTGCGTAGTGGAACGGAGCAACCAGCAGTCGGACAAGCACAAAACGACCAGCGCACCCAATGTGCCCCCGCCCCAGCGCTTCACATCCCCTTGGGAACATATTCAGGTAGCCGCAAAATCTCATACACGGGAGCAAGCCCGGTTTAGACCAAACCAACCACAGGGCGAGCGCAAAACTAAAAAAATAATGAGGAAAGATTCTCAAGAAAACCTCGGTTTTCTTGAGTGCCCTTTTGGTTACTTTTCCGGCACGGGAAAAGTAACCAGGGGGCGCCCCCATCGGGGGTGCAGATCAACCCCAGTGGGGGCGGAGCCCCCAACCCGCCCGGTTTCGGGACAGAGAAAAAGAGGACCGCGCCCTCCGGCGCGGCCCTCTTTTTCTCAAGCCATTTTCTCTTTGATGTGGGAGAGGCGGTCCAGCGCCTCCAGCAGAGTCTCGTCTTTCTTGGCGAAGTGGACGCGAACGATATCGTTCACGTCCTCTTTAAAGAACGACGTGCCGGGCACACACGCCACGCCCACCTTCTGCGTCATCTCGACGCAGAAGTCCACATCGCTCTGGCCCTTCTTCAGGTAGGGGCCGATGTTGGCCAGGACGAAGTACGCGCCCTGGGGGTCCGTGAACGGGATGCCGATGTTCTTCAGGCCGTCCGTGAACAGTTTCTTCATATGGGCGTAGTGGTCGCCGAACTCCTTGTAGTAGCTGTCCGGCATCTCCAGGCCCACGATGGCCGCCTCCATCAGCGGGGAGGGGGCGCCCACGGTGTTGAAGTCGTGGTACTGCTTGATGCGCTCCATGATGGGCTCCGGGGCGATGGCGTAGCCCAGGCGCCAGCCGGTCACCGAGTAGGTCTTGGACAGGCTGGAGCAGCTCACCGTCCGCTCCCACATGCCCGGCAGGCTGTTCATGTAGGTGTGGACGTTGCCGTCGTACAGGATGTGCTCATACACCTCGTCCATGATGGCGTACACGTCGTACTTCACGCACAGGTCCGCGATCAGCTTCAGCTCGTCGTAGGTGAACACCTTGCCGCTGGGGTTGGAGGGGTTGCAGATCAGAATGGCCTTGATGCCCTGGCGGAAGGCGTCCTCCAGCACCTCGGGGTCAAAGTAGAACGTGGGGGGCACCAGGGGAATAAAGAAGGTCTCGCAGTCCGCCATGATGGCCTGGGCGTGGTAGTTCTCAAAGTAGGGGGAGAACATGGCGATCTTGTCGCCGGGGTTGGTCAGCGCGAAAATGGTGTCCACCATGGCCTCCGTGGAGCCGATGGTCACCACGATCTCCTTGTTGGGGTCCAGGGTCCGGCCCATGAACCGGCCGCACTTCTTGGCCAGCGCCGCCCGGAAGTTGGGCGCGCCCATGGTGATGGGGTACTGGTGAGGGCCGGTGTGGCTGACCTCAGCCAGGCGGTCCATCATGGCCTTGGGCGGGTCGAAGTCGGGGAAGCCCTGGGCCAGGTTGATGGCGCCGTAGTCGATGGCGATACGGGTCATCCGGCGGATGACGGAGTCGGTGAACAGCCGGTTGCGCCTGCTCATTTCCTGCATAAAACATCATTCCTTTACTTTTTAAATATGCGGGAGCCTCCGGCTCCGCAAATTTTTACCCGTATACTCTATCACTGTGATGGGGTGAAGTCAATGGGGAATTTGATGATTTATTCAAGAAATGGGGGAAGGGGGCCTCCGGCCCCCACCAAGTCTGATGCGCCCCCAGGCGGGGCGGGCCCCTGGGGTACTTTTTGTGCAAACAAAAAGTACCCAAAAAATTGCCAGCCCTACGGGCTGGACCCTCTTACAATTTTTTATTTTCTTTTGCGCTCCCCCTGGGGCTGGTCTGGCCTAAACCGCGCCAAGTCCCGTGTATGGAGCGCTGCGGCTACCCGAATATGTCCCCAAGGGGATTTTAAGCGCTGGTGCAGGGGCCCATTGGGTGCGCTGGTCGTTTTCCTTAGTCCTACTGCGTCCTGCTCCGTTCCACTACGCCATTGATAGATGGTTCTATTCGAGGGGTGAGGGACGGGGAGACGTGGGGCAGAGGGGTTAGTCAGGGTAAGCACTGGGATTATTTCTCCTTGACTGCCGCTCTTCCCCCGCAGGGGGAAGATGTCGCGGACGAATGGTCCGCGACAGATGGGGGGACCAAAGGGCAGATCGTGCAGTAACGAACAAATGGCAGGCATCAACGGATAGTATTAGCCCGCCGCCTGCCCACAAGATATTGTTTTTCAGAAGAGGGCCCAAAGCCCTCTTTTCCATTTCCGGCAGGGGAGGGGAGACGCCGGAAAAGTCGTGGCCTGCCCATGCGCGGTAGCACTGTTCTGTTTCCACAGGAAACGCCGTTTCGGAGGACTTATCCACATCCTCCACAGCGTTTCCCGTTGATATTGTGGAAAACTCCGCGGGATTTTTCCTCCCACAAAATGGGGTCGGGAGCGAGTTTGTGGAAAGAAAACCGTTTCTGATTTCGGAAAGTGAGCTGTATTCTGCGGAAAAGCGGGACTTTTCGGGATAAAATCGTTTTGTCTGTGGAAAACTTTTCGGTTCCGTTCCGGACAGAAAAAATGCGGGAGTTTTCCACTGTTGAAAACTTCCGCATTTTTAGAAATCTCGGGAGAAATCCACAGTGGAAATCCTCCCGGAGGACGGGAAAGGGAGAAATATGGGGCTGAAAATTAATCTGTAAACTGCGCCGCAGTTGATAACAAGGGGAAGACCTTTACAGATTTTCGTGAGCGTTTCCTGGACGATCTGCGGGGCCTTCGGCCCCTGTGAAAGGTCCCGGCAAGGGGCGGACTTCCGGCAAGTGAGGGCCGGGTGCGTCATCGGGCTGCTGGCGGTTCCGTTCCGCTTCGCGGCTTGATGGCCCTGGGGCCGACAGGGGGCGGGGCAGGGGTGATTTGGGGGAAACCGCAGGGCTGCACGATCAGCACTACGGGGAAGCTGCGTCAGGGCACCCGGGGCGCGGTGTAGGGCCGGATTGGGGCCGGTATAAAAATCCGCTTTGGGGCGGGAGAGGGCGCAAAAAAAGCACCTGTTTCCAGGTGCTTTTTTACACAAGATTTGGTATCAGGCTTGGTCGCGGGAGGGAGCGTGGAACTTCTGCATGACATTGACCATGGTGACCAGCAGGGCGCACGCAAGGATGGCAAGCTCGATCCCAGTCATTCTATCCGCTCGGCGGATAAAGGCGAGCTCGAAACGCTCTAACCAAGTCAGGTCCACTCCTCTATGATGCAAAGAGGCAACGCCCCAAAACCACTCAAATACCCCAAAAAACGCCACGCTCACAAAACCAAAGACAGCTCCGGCACCATATCTTTTGCGCAGCGCATAAATAGCGGAAATCAGGATGGCAGCAATTACGGGCAACCCTGTCGGACACAGCAGAGCCCCTATCAAGATAAAGCCAACGATAAAGGAAAGGGTAAAGAGTTCCATGTAAAAACCTCCTTAATATGTTTTTCTTCTGGGAACAGGTTCAGTTTACCATAAAAGTCTACTGCTGTCAACTTATTATTTCACGATAGGCCGTGGTACAGGCCGGGGGAGGGCGCAAAAAAGCACCTGTTTCCAGGTGCTTTTTTTCACAAAATCCGGGATCAGGCTTGGGCGCGGGGGGAGCGGTGCTTCCGCCTGACGAGGAGCAGGACATTGAGCAGGGTGACCAGCAGACCGCCCACAAGGATGACGATTTCAGGGGCACCCATCTTTGAAATTGCCCGTTCGTACCAGGTGAAACTGCTGTCAGGCCGCACAAATGCGCTGTGCCACAACCACTCAAATACCACCATAAGTGCAAGGCTCGCGGCGCCGAGGATAGCCCCGGTCCCGTATTTTTTGCGCCCTGCGAAAAAGGCGGCAATCGGGATCAACACGATCGAAGCCAATATAGATCCGCTTACCGTGAGCACAATAAAGGACCCCTTAAGGGCAGTAATATCCATATCCAAAACCTCCTAAAGTGTTTTTCTCCTGAGGATAGATTCAGTTTACCATAAAAGTCTACTTCTGTCAACTGATTCCCTGACAGATAGACCAGGGGCCCGCCGCGCCTGGGGAAGGCATCAGACCCGGCGGGGGCCGGAGGCACCTGGAGTTCCCCCGGGACCAGCCGCCAGCCCGCCGCAGGCGGGGCAGGGCCGGGGCCGCCAGGGGCTCAAAAACAGCCCGCTTTCGCCTCCGGCCCACGGGGGCGAGGGGCCGGAGGACCCCAGGCCCCAGCCGGGGCGGCTTTTCTCAGGGAAGAAGAAAACCGCCGGAAACCCCGTTTCGGGAGAAAAGGAGCCGTGGGCCAACCGTCAAAATCACCAAAAATCGCAAAAACGGGGCGAAAATCCAAAAACCGGGCCGGGGGCGGCTGATTACGATTTGTAATCAGCATTTTTCCAAGATGTGGGGGGCCAAGGGGGCGGGCAGACACAAAATATCCGCCGCCGGGGGCCGGAGACCCCCATTCCTGAATGGCCGTTTACGGTAGTTTACATAATGTTGTTGACATAAGATTCCGTTATAATTGACAAAAAAGTTTGGATTCGTCGATTTCCTCTTGCGAAACCGGCGATTTTGCTCTATATTTATATAGGCGGGTCCGCCGGGGGCGCGGCGGAAGGGTTCCCTGGGCCTCTCCCCCGCCGCCGGGACGGCGCTTCTAAAACTTGTCCACCACGCATATGCTGGGGACGAGGTGATGGAAGATGCGGGGTAGGATGGTCCTGCGGACGATCAGATTGGGAGACTGGGACCCGGCGGCGCTGCGGAGCGCGGGGCTGGTGCTGTGCCTGGCGCTGGGTGCCCTGGCGGGGCACCTGTACGCCGGGGCCTGCGGCGAGGACACCGTCAACGCCCTCCGGGCCTACCTCACCGACTACTGCGCGGTGTACGACGCCGGGGGAGCGGGCACTTCCCTGCTGAGCTGCGCGGTGCTGTACTTCGGCTACGCCGCCGCCCTGCTGGTGCTGGGGTTCTCCAGCGCCGGGGTGGTCCTCATTCCCGCTTTGGCCGGGGGCTTCGGGTTCCTGGCCATGTACACCGTGTCCTGCTTCGTGCGGACCTTCGGCAGGGCGGGGGCCGTGCTGGCCCTGGGACTGCTGGCGGTGCGGATGGTGTTCACGCTGCCCTGCTTCCTGGCCCTGGCTGGACCGGCCTGGGAGTTGTCCACGGAGCTGTTCGTCATGTCCTTCGGCAGGGGAAAGCGCTCCGCCCCGGTGCAGTACGGCAGTAGGTACTTCCTGCTGTTCCTGGTGTGCGCTGTGGTGCTGGCCTTCGGCGTGTTCTGCGAAAGATTGCTGACACCGGCCTTATTCCGCATGATCGCGGCCCAGGTACTGGCCTGACGGCCGCCCGCAGCGGGCGGAAAGGGGCCTCCGGCCCCTGGGGGGCCGGTAGGGACCTGGCGGTCCCTGCGCACCCTGGGTTACTTTTTGTGCAAACAAAAAGTAACCAAAAAGTTGCTTAAGGGGCTGACGCCCCTTAAGAATCCCCGGGGAGGACGTGAAGGGCAGTTTGCTCTGGGCGGGACACAGAGAAGGCTTTCATCGGTGGTGCTGTTTTTTGCCGTAGTCCGACTGCTGGTTGCTCCGTTCCACTACGCAATTGATGGATGTTTCTTGTCGGGGTGGGTGACCGAGTTGGTTCCGTTTGCTCGTTACTGCACAATCAGCCCTATGGTCCCCCTATTCGTCGCGGACCATTCGTCCGCGACACCTTCCCCCAGAGGGGGAAGGGCGGCAGTCAAGGAGAAATAGTCCTAGTGCGTACCCTGACTAAACGCTCTGCCTAACGTCCCCCCCGTCCCTCACCCCTCGAATAGAACCATCTATCAATGGCGTAGTGGAACGGAGCAGGATGCAGCTGGACAACGGAAAAACGACCAACGCACCCAATGCGCCCGTGCCCCAGCGCTTCACTGTTCTTGGGGACATATTCGGGTAGCCGCTTCGCCCCATACACGGGACCCGGCGCGGTTTAGGCCAGACAAGCCCCAGGGGGAGCGCAAAACAAAACAAAAAATGAGGAAAGATATTTAAGAAAACCTAGGTTTTCTTAAATGCCCTTTTGGTGACTTTTCCGGCAAGGGAAAAGTCACCAGGGGATAGCAGGGACCGGAGGTCCCTACCAGGACCCGCCTGGGGGCGGAGCCCCCACGCACCATTTTATCGAAAAAAATAAAAAAGTTCTTTTTGCCTACTTTTTCTTTCAAGAAAAAGCAGGGGAGGGAGGAGTTATCTTTGGCGAATTATATTGCGGATTATGGAAGTTATTTGGAGCTGGAGAGGCACTCCTCCAACAATACGGTGTCCTCCTACGTCCGGGATGTGACGCAGTTCTCACGGTATTTGGCGGAGGTAGAGCGGAGCGACCTGGTCCGGTGCAAGACCGAGCAGATCGACCGGTACATGGCCTACATGGCGGGGAAGGGCAAGTCCCCCGCCAGCATCGCCAGGAGCATGGCGTCGCTGAAGAGCTTTTACAGCTACATGCAGAGCCGGGGCGTGGTGCGGAACAACCCGGCCCGGAGCACCTCGCCGGTGCGGACGGAGCGGAAGTTCCCCCAGATCCTGACGGGCAAAGAGGTGGAGCTGTTCCTGGAGCAGCCCCAGTGCGTGGACCCCAAGGGCTACCGGGACCACGCCATGCTGGAGCTGCTGTACGCCACGGGCATCCGGGTCAGCGAGCTGATCGGCATGAACGTGGAGGACGTGAACCTGTCGGCGGGGTTTGTGCGTTGCTGCAGCCGGGGGAGGGAGCGGGTCATCCCGCTGTACGCCACGGCGGTGAAAGCGCTGTCGGACTACATGAAGGACATCCGGCCCCAGCTCATTCTGGACCCCAGGGAGAAGGCGCTGTTCGTCAACATGGGCGGTGAGCGCATGAGCCGCCAGGGGTTCTGGAAGATCATCAAATATTACCAGGACAAGGCCCAGATCAAGAAGGAGATCACCCCCCACACCCTGCGGCACTCCTTCGCGGCCCACCTCCTGGCCAACGGCGCCGACCTGCACTCCATCCAGGAGATGCTGGGACATGCGGATATTTCTTCTACGCAGATATATTCGCATATGATCAAACAACAACTGAAAGACGTTTACCAGCGGGCGCACCCGCGGGCGTGAAAAAAGAGAGCCGGTAACGGCTCTCTTTTATTTCTTCCTCTTTGAAGGATTGTGCGGTGGGGCCTCCAGCCCCTGGGGGGTTGGGTAGGGACCTTCGGTCCCTGCTGACCCTGGGGTACTTTTTGTGCGCACAAAAAGTACCCAAAAAAGCGCCAGCCCTACGGGCTGGACCCCCTT
>CANQCS010000128.1 GCA_947589745.1 uncultured Oscillospiraceae bacterium | reverse complement strand
GAGGAGTAGTGGCCTAATATCCCGGAGAGCGTCTTGATGTCTACGCCGTTCTGCAAGGCTAAAGTTGCAAAAGTGTGGCGGAGATCGTGCAGGCGGGCCCTCTCCAGTCCGACGCTCTCAGCAGCGGCCCGAAATGCTTTGTCTGCCCTCCACTGGTCCATCGGAGAGCCGTCATCCATCGTGAACACAAGCCCGTCGGGGTTGCTCCAGAGAGGCCCGGCCCGTAGCTGCCGCTGCGCCTGATACCGGCGTTCTTTCTTCAGCAGCTCCAGCACGGACCGCGCCGGGGTGATGGTGCGGCTCTTGCCATTCTTCGGGGAGAGGAACAGGCCCCTGGCTCTGAACTCCGGCCGCGCCAGCTGCTTGTCGATGGTGATGGTGCCGCGCTGGAAGTCCACACTGCCCCATGTGAGCCCCAGCAGCTCAGAGATACGGCAGCCTGTGTACAGTGCTATGGGGACCAGCCGCTCCAGCGGGCCGCCCCTGACGGCCTCCAGGATCGCGGCGGCCTGGGCGTCATCGTGGGGCCGTATCTCCCTTTGCTCCAGTCTGGGGAGCTGGCAGCCGGCGGCGGGGTTCTTCGGGATGTACTCCAGGGCGGCGGCTTTTTCCAGCGCCTGATACAGCACCTTATAGGCCAGGCGGACAGAGGCCGGGGACAGCTCCAGGCCATTGATGAACTGCTGGACCATGTGCGGGCGCAGATCGCAGAGGCGGACCGCGCCCAGGGCGGGCTTGAGGTGGTTCCTGATATTGCCCTGGTAGATGGTCCTGGTGGCCGGTTTGACGCCGCCCAGGTAGTCAGCCGCCCAGGTGTCCAGCCACTGGCCGACGGTCAGCTTCTGGGGCGCGGTGTAGGTTCCCGTGTTGACGGCCACGGCGGCGGCCTGCAGCTTCTCCCGGACCTCCTTCTGCGTCTTGCCGGTGAAGGATCGCTGCACCTGCCTGCCGGTGCCGGGGTCCCGCCCGGTGGTCAGTCTGGCCTCCCAATAGGTATACTGCTTCCCGGCGCGGGTGACCGTCTTTTTCCGGATGGTCCCCGCGCCCGCTGCTGCCTTTTTTGATTTTGCCACGGTGAAATCTCCTTTCCGTATTTGACACCGTGGCCTTTTTCGTGGTATAATAGAGGCGCACGGGTGCCTTGTGATTGACGTCCTGAGTGTTGGTAGCGCTCAGGGCGGTTTTTGATTTGCCGTCTGTGGGCCTCTCAGGGGCTCTCAGGCGGCTTTTCCGTTGAGGTGGTATCTGTGCTCGGCTGTGGGTCTGGTGGGCATTGTGGGGCGCCTGGACGCTGGTAACGGGGGATCTCCGTCAGCTCTGAGACACGCTTGACGGCCTCTTTCTGGCCGGATTGGTTGAGGGAAGAAAATGCATTGATAAGCTCACATTCTATGTCTGAGTAGGAATACCCTTCCTGTTTCCATGCTTCATCAATTAAGTTGTTGCTCCACTCTTCTATATCGGAGCCCTCTTTGAAACCAAGGTCATATATTGCGCTATTCTTAGAGCCAAGTAATGAATAGAAATCAACGCCGAGCCACGAAGCAAGTTTTCTGATTTGTGTAACTGACGGCTCAATAAGCCCGCTCTCATACTTAGAGATGGTTGCCCGCTTTATGCCAATCAAATTTGCGAGTTGTTCTTGTGTCATGCCGCATTTTTTCCGAGCAGCCTTTATCCGTTGGCCAATCGTATTCTCATTGCCCATAGTACCACCTCAGAATGATTGTATCTTATTAAGAACATATTTTCAAGTACTTTCCAAAAAGTTCTTGACAAGAACGTTTAATTAAACTATAATGTTCCTGTCAGGAACGGAGGTGAACACAATGACCATCAACGCACGACGCATCGAGACCATGATGGCGGAAATGGGTCTGACCAAGCGCGGCTTGTCCGAGCTCTGCGGCATCAGCCCACAAAACATTTCCACCATCATCCGCCGGGGGACGTGTGAGCCCAGGACGGCGGGCAAGCTGGCGGCGGGGCTGGGCGTCCCCGTGGCCGAGATCATCAAAAGGGAGGTATAGACGATGACTGAGCGAACCAAGACCCTGACCATGAGTGTGCAGGAAACCGCGGAGGAACTGGGGGTCTGCGACAAGACCGTCTATGACCTGGTCCACCGCCAGGATTTTCCGGCCATATGGATCGGCCACCGCGTCCGTATTTCCCGCGCCGGGCTGGCGGAGTGGGTACGGGCGAACGAACAAAAGCGAGTGGAGGTGTAAGGAAGTGAACAATATTCTTGAGCTTTCGGTCCGGTCGTTTCCTGTGGTCATCGTGGACGAGCGGACCGGGAAAGAGCGCCGGGACGCCATTGTCCTGACCAAGCAGCAGTTCCAGGCGGCCCAGGACGTGGGCCAGAGTTCTAAGGAATTGATCTACCGGCGCTATAACCGGCTGGGCTACCGGGTACTGGATATCGGCAAGGCGGAAAAGCGGATTCTAACCGTGGACCTGAACGAGCTGATTGAGAAAGATGATGAGCGGCGGAAGTGGAACTATCTAAACGGGGTGATCGATTGAGCGTCTACGATAACCTCCCCGCAAAGCTGCGGGAGACCGGCCTGTTCTGCTGCTGGCGGCGGGAACAGCGGGGGGAGAGGTCCACAAAGGTCCCCTACAATCCCCAGACTGGCCGCAAGGCCCGGAGCACCGACCCGGCCACCTTCGCCCCCTTCCCCACGGCCCTGGAGGCCGCTGGCCGGTATGACGGCCTGGGAGTGGGCGTGTTCGGCGCCCTGGGCGCTATCGACATTGACCACTGCCTGGGGCCGGATGGACGGTTGTCCGACATGGCCCAGGATGTGGTCGCCACTATGCGGGCCTACACGGAGCGGTCCCCCGGCGGCACCGGGCTGCGGATCCTGTTCACCGCTGAGGGCTTCCAGTACGACAAGGACCGGTATTACATCAATAACCAGCAACTTGGCCTTGAGGTCTACATAGCCGGATCCACCAACAAGTATGTCACCGTGACCGGGGCCACCTCGGCGCAGGGCGTGGACCTGGAGGAACGGGGGGAACAGCTGGCGGCGGTGTTGGAGCGGTACATGGTACGGCCCAAGAAGCAGCAGGCCCCGGCACCAGCCCGCCAACCCATGGACCTGGATGACATGGCCCTGGTGGAGAAGATCAAGCGCTCCAAGGGCGGTGACACGTTCCGCTATCTGTGGGACGGACAGTTCGTCGGTTTTTACAAGTCCCATTCCGAGGCGGACCAGGCCCTGTGCAACATTCTGGCATGGTGGACCAACCGGGACGCAGAGCGGATGGACCGGCTTTTCCGGCAGTCCGGCCTGATGCGGGAGAAATGGGACAGGCCCACCGCCGGCAGCACATACGGTCAGATCACCGTCCAGGAGGCAATCGACAGCTGTCAGGGCGGCTATGATCCACAGGCCCATTTCAAGACCAAGGCGGACAAGATCACCATCGAGACCGCCGAGGGCACCCGGACGCTGGCAGACCTCCACCCGGAGCGGAACGACCGGTACAGCTGGAGCGACATCGGCAACGGCAACCTGTTCGCGGACGTGTACAAGGAAGTGCTCCGGTTCAGTCCGGAGCGAAAAAAATGGTTCGTCTATGACGGCGTGGCCTGGCGGCCAGACACCGGGAACCTCCGGGCCATGGAGCTATGTAAAAAGCTGGCGGATGAGCTGTTGGTCTACGCCCTGTCCCTGACGGATGAGCTCCAGCGGCAGACCTATCTTGAGTTTGTCCGCCGCTGGCAGGTGCGGCGGAACAGGGAGATCGTCCTGAAAGACGCGTCTTCTGTATACCCTGTGAGCATGGACCAGTTCGATGCGAATCCGTATTTGTTCAACTGTAAAAACGGCGTCTTGGACTTGCGAAGCAACTATTTCCGGCCCCATTCACCGGCGGACATGCTCACTAAGGTCAGCGGCGTCAACTATGACCCGGATGCAAAAAGCGAGCTGTGGGAGAAGTTCGTGGAGGACATCATGCAGGGAGATGTGGGAAAGACCCTCTTTTTGCAGAAGTCTTTCGGCTATGGATTGACCGGGGACACGTCGCAAGAATGTCTTTTTATCCTGTACGGTCCTTCGACCCGAAACGGCAAGGGGACACTCGCGGAGACTTTCTTAAAGGTGTTGGGGACTATGGCCGGACTGCCCGACCTGAGACCATTGCCCTGAAGCCGTCCGTTAACAGCAGTGGCCCCTCCGAGGATGTGGCCCGGCTGGCCGGAGCCCATGTAGTCAACATCGCCGAGCCAGATAAAAACTTGGTGCTCTCCAGCGCATTGGTGAAGACCCTGACCGGCAACGACAAGATCGCGGCCTGGTTTTTGAACGAGAATTCGTTCGAGTTTTACCCGCGGTTCAAGCTGTTCATCAACACCAACCACTTGCCGCAGGTCAACGACGTGACCGTGTTCACCTCTGGGAGGGTGAAGATCATTCCATTTGAGCGGCATTTTGAGGAACAGGATCAGGACAAGAAACTGAAGCAGAAGCTGGCCAAGCCCAAGGTCCTGAGCGGGATCCTCAATTGGTGCATCAAAGGCCTGTGGCTCATGCGGGAAACTGGATTTGAACCGCCGCAGGCTGTCCAGGCGGCCACAGCGGCTTACCAGCAGGCCAGCGACAAGATCACCAGGTTCATTGGGGATGAGCTGGAGGCTGGAGCCAACTTTGAGGCCAGAACGGCTGAAGTCTACGCACGGTATCAGGCATGGTGTGAAGCTAACGGGCTCAAGTATGAAAATTCGGCCAAGCTGAATGAATCTCTTCGGCGAGTGGCAGAGGTGAGACAGGCCCGGCCAAAGGGCGGCGGCGAGAAAACGACCCTGCTTTTTGGCTATCGGTTAAGGTCCACAAATCCCACTCTGGGGTAGGTCGTGGTAGGTTTTTATACCGCCTCCTAAAAGAACCGAAATTTTTTACCGCTACAAAAAGCTACCCCAACCTCCCCCAATTTTTCTGTACCCGTTGCAGCACAACAGTTTCAAACGTGTGGGATTTTCCCATGCGGAAAAGCGAAAAAATGGGGACCGGATTTCACACACCCTTTCCGGACAAGAAAAACGATGGAAATATTTTATAGAAACAGAGGTGAAGTTTTATGCATGAAGAACCTAGGAAGATCTGCCCGCTGCTGGGATCAGGTCCAGTCGAGATCAACACCGACTGCAAGGAAGATCGCTGCGCATGGTGGGACGATGCCGAACAGCGCTGTGTTCTGCACGTTGTCAGGAAAGCCCTTGATAATATCGCCGATGTGCTCATGACCTTGGAATAGAGCGGGGAGGGGGAGCCGATGAACATTTTTCTACTGCGCAAGCGGGCCCGGAAATGCGGCATGCTTCTTCGGGCGGTCCCCGGCGGCGGCTGGTGCCTGCTGGACGCTGGCACCGGTGCCGTCGTTGCCGGGCCGCTGGACCTGGAGCACATCGAGAAGAGTGTCCATGAAAATGAGGCCGCCGTCAGTGCTGCGAACACTGGCGGCGGCAAGGTGGAACAGCATAATAACAACGGTCGTTCCGCCTCCATCATAGCGAATGAATGTGAGGTTGTCAAGAATGAAAAACGAGAAACCCGAGCGAGTGTATACCTACATAGTGAACCACTGGAGCCGCGGAAGCTTTACCGTCCAGGCCAAGGACGCGACCCAGGCCAAGCGGATTGTGTGCCGTATGCTGGGGCTGAAAGCCTCTGATCTGTGGTGTGGGCTGTCGTGCTTCACTGCGCGGCGGCTGCGCTGGTAAGGAGGGCGCGGGTATGAAGGAAGAACTTATCAAGGCAATTGTAGCGCTGCTTGAGAAAGCTGGCGAGAGAGAGCTTGACCTGATATACAGATTTGTCGCCAATATTATCAAAGAGGACCCGAGCCTGCAGCCGGGCAGACGGGAGGCGAAGGGATGAACGACTATCCTCTGGATGGAGAAAACTATATCCAAGCGTTGAAGGAAAGATTCGGCCATATCGGTGAGGGACAAGAAACCCTATACCTGGCAATCATCCCTATGGTGAACGCCTATTATGAGAGGGGAAAATCTGGCAACCCATACGATCTTCCGAACACAGACGAGGAAATCGAGGAAATCAAGGATGACTTTCGCAACAGAAATGGCAAATTGCCCAATGCCCAGGTTTTGGAAATCCTTTCTAGGGTGTTCGCCTGGTGCCGTGACGCATACGAGCAAGGGCAGCGGGACAGGGGTACCCCCCTACCATTGAAGTAGACGGGCCGATTGCCCTAGACCGCCCGGCCTCCTCACGTTGCGCTGCGGACGGTCCCCCGTGGATTTTTTGGAAAAGGAGCGAATTTTGTGAAAATTCGTATTAGTTACACGAACGAAGATACTAAAAATGCACTCGATCTCATCGAGGCGGTGAAGCGGATCCTCCCAGGCGCAAAAATACACTGGAGCGACGCTCGCTCACCGTCGCCGTATATGCACGTTTATTTATCTGACAATTCCACCAAAAAAGGTTGCAATCAGGACAATGACATGCTATAATACTTAACACAGAATGAGGCATGAGTACCGCCCGCTCTACGGGTTAGCCTAGTTTGAAGGCATGGGAAGCAGTCCAGCCAGCTGCTCTCATGCCTTTTTTCTATCCTCCGAGGGCGGTTTTTTCCGTTCCTTTTTCCGCCCTCGGAGGTCCTACAAAAAAGGATATGCGGAAATTTAATTCAGAAAGGAACGCGAAACAATGGTAAAGTTCATGATGATTTTGAGGCTGAGAGTGGCAAAACTCGCTGAAGCTGTCCGCCGTGCGAGGCGGGCCCGGGCCGATGCTGCGGAGTGGCAGCGGCGCTGCGAAATCCTGGCGGAGAACTCCAAGTTTCTCCAGAGGGGGGCGTAAGCATGGCTACTACACTGTTCGAGCTGAAGCAGAAAATTTTCGAGCTGCAGAAAGAAATCAAGGATGAAGCGAGAACACTTGACACGATGTGCAAAGACAGCACTGTGCCTATCGCGACTTTAAAAAGCAAGGCTTTTCACCGGGATTCCCTGGTTGCCGAGTATGACCGGCTGAAGAAGCAGCACGACGAAATGGAGGCAACGCAATTGAGTAGCGTGAAAGAAATGTTTGCCCGCGGCGGCGGGGCCAGCGACGAGACGATCAAAGCAAAGGCCCGTTTCTACCGGAGCGCTCTGGCCTTGGGCGTTGTCAAGAGCTATGAGGGCCTGGGAGCTATCCCGGCGGCTGACCCTGACCTGGGCGGCGGGGACCGGTTCCTGCCCACCAACCTGTCCAACGAGATCATCGTAGAGCCCGTGGTGGAGAATCCTCTGCGTGCTGCGGTTCGCATGAGCAACGTCACCGGCCTGGAGGAGGCCCGGCTGTCCTTCACGGTAGATGGAGCCTACGACGATATCACCGACAAGGACACCGCCAAGGAGATCCAGCTGAAGGGTGATAGCGTGGTCTATGGCCGCCACAAGGTGAAGGTCCTGGCCAAAGTGAGCGATACCGTCATCCACGGCACGGACACCAATCTGGTGACGGAAATCGAGAACGGGCTGCGCAACGGCTTGGCGGTCAATGAGCTGAACCGGATGTTCGCCAAGTCTCCTGATGAAGGCTACAAGGAGATGAGCTTCTACAGCACCGAGAACGGCGTCAAGGAAGTGAATGGTGCCACCAAGCAGGAGGCCATTGCCAAGGCCCTGGCGGACCTGCCGCTGGCCTATCGCCGCAACGCCTCCATCGTCATGTCCGGCCTGGACTGGTACAATATGTGGAAGGACAACCTGAACAACAGCGGCACGTTCTTCCAGGGGCAGCCCCTGACGCTGTTCGGCAAGCCGGTGGTCCTGGTGGACGAGGCTGACGAGCCCATTGTGGGGGACCTCTCCTACTGCGGGATCAACTACGACATCGGCGCCATTTACGACACCGACAAGGACGTCGCCAAGGGTGAGTATATGTTCGTGCTCACTGCCTGGTACGACATCAAGCTGCGGCTGGCCAGCGCGTTCCGCCGGGCTAAGGTGCAGGCAGAATAAAACATAAAAGAGCCGTCCGGGTGGGCGGCTCTTTCTGGTAGGAGGTGCGCGATGAACGAGAGAGAGTTGTCCCGGGCCGTCCGGGAGCTGCAGGCCCGGCCCCTGGTGCTGCTGTGCCGGACCCCGGCGGGGAAGGTGCGCTGTATGGGTCTGTCAGAATGTATCAGGACCGGGAGCACCTTCATTCAGGTGGTCGTGGATGAGCTGGACAAGCTGCTGGAGGAGGAACTGGAAGGGGACGGCGAGGCGCATTGATTTTCCCTTATGTTTTCCCTTAGAAATTTTCGCATAGTTTCCCTCAACTTCCGCCATGCGCCGTGAAACTGTTGCAGCACAACAGCTTTGGGGGGGCGCTTTCGGTGCGGTTCCGCTTGCTATAATAGGGGGGTGCAACCGTGAGTTTAAAATAGCTATTGCTCATATCGTGTCTTTCCTTTCTTCTGCCGTTATGGCAGATACAGCCTCGGATCAGTCCGCTCCC
>CANQCS010000127.1 GCA_947589745.1 uncultured Oscillospiraceae bacterium | reverse complement strand
TAGGCCTCCGTGGCAACACCGGCAGCGATGGGGAGCATATCCTCCCTGCTCCAGAGGCCCTTTGCCTCCAGGTAATCGACCAAGTCCTCTATGCTCATGCCCCATACCGGGCTGTCCGTATCCTCGCCGCCGGGGCCGCCCTCGCCGGGGGCCACGAAGTCCGGGGACATGCCGACATAGACCAGGGTCCCGATCATGAGCAGTACGATCAGGATGGAACCAACGATCGTAAAGCGTTTCATCGCGCCGCCTCCTCTCCGGCCAGGGCGTAGCCCTGCTTCTCCAGATAGCCCCGGTAGGTGGGGCTGGTCTTCAGGAGCTCCGCATGGGTGCCCTGGGCCTCCAGGGTCCCGTGGTCCAGCACGATGATGTGGTCCGCCTCCACCACAGAGCGCATGTCGTGGGCCACCACCACGATGGTGCGGCCCTTCAAGGCCTGTCGGACGGAGCGGAAGATGGTGTCGTCGCTCTTGTGGTCCAGGCTGGCCCCCGCCTCGTCCATCAGCAGGTAGCGGGGGTCGGTCATCAGGGTCCTGGCGATGGCCACCCGCTGGCGCTGGCCGCCGGAGAGCAGCTTGCCGCTCTCTCCCACGTCGGTGTCATAGCCCTCCGCCAGGGACGCAATGAATCCGTCTGCATCCGCCAGTTGGGCCGCCCACCGCATGTTCTGCTCCACCGCGTCCGGAGGCCGCTTGTCGTCCACATCGCCGTACTCAATGTTCTCCCGGACCGTGCCCTCGAAGAGGAGGGGCGGCTCCGGGGTAGACCAGGCAAAGCCCTCTCCCTTTTCTCCCTGGACGCCGTAGATGATATTATCACGGACCGAGCCGGAAAACAACGGATTGTTCTGCAAAATATAGCCGAACTGCCGCCGAAGGGCGTGGGGCGCGATCCGGGAGACGTCAGCGCCGCCCATGCGGATGGTCCCGCCATCCGGGTAGTACACGCCCTGGAGCAGCTTCAGGAGGGTGGACTTGCCGCTGCCATTGTTGCCGATGACAGCGGTCACCTTGCCCGCGGGAATGGTGACAGTGAGGTCCCGCAGCACCGGCTGGGCCGGGTCGTAGCCGAAGGTCACGTGCTCCAGCTGGAGGTCGCCCACCTGTTCCGGGGCGGCCTCGCCCTGGTCCGGCTCCTCCTGGGGGCCCTCCAGCATCTCGCCCACATATTGCAGGGCGCCCTGCGTGCCCCGGAGCGTCTGGTAGTGGGTGAGGTTTTCGGCCAGGTACTGGTTGACATTGTTCATATAGGTCGTGAAATCGTTGATGCCGGTCTGTTCCATCTGTCCCTTCCGGATCATACTGGAGCCGAAGAGGGCGATCATCACCGTTCCAAGACTATTGTAGAAGGAAAACAAGCTGACCTGGAGCTGTCCCATGATCGCCTCGTACAGGTCCGCCCGAAACCGCTTGTCGATGGCGGCCAGGCCGGCGGCCTCCTCCTGGTCCTCCATGGCCTGGGTCTTGATGTTCTTGGCCGCGGAGATGTGCTCGGAGAAGAACTCCGTCATGGACCGCAGGCTGGCGTAGGTCCGCCGCTGCATTTCATGCTGCAGCCGCCCCACCACGGTGAACACCAGGACGGCCAGCGGGATCGTCACCAGCATATAGGCTGCCAGGGTGGCCTGGCAGCGGAACAGCTCCACCAGCGCCCGGGCAAAGGAGTAGAAGGACGCGAAGATCCCGAAGAGCATGCCCATCAGGGTGGAGGCCGTGCCCACGTCGTTGGTGACGCCGGAGATGAGGGCTGAGGGCTGCCGCCGGTCCACCTCGCTCTGGGGCAGGTGCAGGATCTTCTTCCACACCGCCTGCCGGGCCCGGTAGGTGACGCGCAGGGAGGCGTAATCGTCGAATACGCTCCGCAGGGCCCCCACTACGCTGTTCAGGATGGTCAGCAGCGCGTAGCCGATGATGACGTGGTTGTACAGCTCGCCCTTGTTGAAGGAGATGGTGAACTTGGCCAGCTGGATCGCTAGCTCACCGGCGGCGAAGCCGAGGACCACGGAGACGATGTACATCCACCAGGGGATCGGAAAGCGGGTGTAGAACCGGACCAGATCCTTCAGGGAGAACGCGTACCGCCGCTTTTTCTCTTTTTGCCGCTTCATCTTACGCCTCCTCCTCTCTGCCCTTGGTCTTGTCCAGCATCTCTTTGCAGAAGGCGTTGGCCGTCAGCATCCTGTCCCTGGCCCCGGCGGCCTCCACCTTTCCGTCCCGCAGGACGATGATGTGGTCCGCGTTGCGGACGGTCTGGCCGTCGTGGGCCACGAAGACCACGGTCTTTCCTGCCATGGTCTGCCGGATGCTAGTCCAGACCTTGTCCTTGCCGTCGATATCCATGGCGGCGGTGGCCTCGTCCAGCAGCAGGTAGTCCGGCCGCTTCAGCAGGGCCCGGGCCACGGTGAGGCGCTGGCGCTGGCCGCCGGAGAGGCTGGCCCCGCCCTCGCCCACGGGGGCGCCGTACTTGTCCGGCAGGCTCCGGACATACTCCAGGATGCCAGCGGCGGCGCAGGCCGCGTCCAGCTCCTCGTCGGAGACCTCCCGGCCCACCCCCTGGAGCAGGTTGTCCCGGAGGGTCCCGGCGTACATGACGCACTCCTGGGTCACATAACCCAGGGCCTTGCGGTAGCTGGAAAGGGAGTAGGCGGCGGTGTCCCTGCCGCCGATGGAGACCGTCCCGCCCCGGAGGGGGTAGAGCCGGTCGATGAGGTTCAGCAGGGTGGACTTGCCGCTGCCGGAGGGACCTACGATGGCGGTGATCTGTCCGGCGGGGATGGTCATGTCCAGTCCGTCAAAGAGCAGGCTGTCGCCGTAGCCGAAGGCCACTCCTTCCAGGCGGATATCCCCGGCCAGCTCTGTCGCCGTCTCACCGGTGCCGGCGTCCTCGCTGGGGGCGTCCATGATCTGGGAGACCCGGTCCGTGGCGCCCTGGGCGGACTTGAAGGACGCCCAGTAGCCCAGGTAGGCGCCCAGAAGGTTGGTCAGCTGTCCGGCGAAGCCGTAATAGGCGATCCACTCCGGCAGAGAGATGGCTCCGGAGGCGTAGAAGCTGCGGCCCACCATGACAATGACGATGGTCTTCAGCACACCGGCGATAGCCTGGATGGGCTGGGAGAGATTGCGGACCCAGGTGTTCAGGACGCCGGCCCGGTAGCTGGCCTCCATCCGGGCCACGCCGGCATCCATCTCCTTCTCCTCGGTGCCCATGGTCTTTATGAGCATCATGTTGTTGGTGCGCTCGGCCAGGGCGGCGGTGAGCTCGGCGGTGCGCCGGTTGGTCAGGTCGCTGACGCCGAAGTTCAGGCGGCCCAGGACAAAGGTGATGAGCACGTTCAGCGGCAGCACCACCAGCAGGGACCACATAAGGGCCCGGTCATAGGTGCTGATCCTGGTCAGGAGCACCCAGGCGCTGTAGGCGCCTGTGATGATGGGCAGGAACACCTGCATCACCAGCTGGGTGATGGACGCGGTATCGGTGGTGATACGGGAGATCATCTCCTTGGGGGTGTTGGCCTCGTAGAAGCCCAGGGGCAGGCGCACCGCCTTCCGCCACACCATCCGCCGCAGGTTCCGGTTCATGAAGGCGGAGCAGACGCTGGTCACCAGGCCGCTGAGGGAGCTCAGGACCAGGTTCACCACGGTGACCAGAAGAAAGGGCAGCACCACGGCGGCGAAGTCCACCTCGCCGGCGTAGAGCCGGGCGCTGTACTCCGTGGCGCTGACGCCGATCTTGATAAGGCCGAAGCTGAAGGCCAGGTCCAGGGCGATCCACAAAAAGGGGAGCCGCGCCTTGACCAGCATGAGGAAGAACCGGCGGAAGGAGCCGTACTTCTTCCGGAAGATCGCGCTGAGATCCATAGGCTGTGTGTCCCTCCAATTTTCAAAGCGCCCCCGCCTTATCTGTTGGGAATAAAGCGGGGGCTGTCTTGTTCTCCGTGTTGGGTCATTCCTTGGGCAGGGCGTTGAAGTCGGCCAGGACGGCGTCCTGCTGGGCGTAGTCTTCGGCGAAGGCGATGGCGAAATTGCCGCTGTAGGCGGCGGTCTGCAGAACGTTGGCGCCGCCCATGATGACAATGGTGCCACTGTTCATGCCGATGCCGGAGAAATTGGACTGATAGAGCTCCCCGCCGTCCTCGAACCAGAACAGCCACAGGCCGCCCCAGTCCTCGGCCTTGTCGGCCACGGTGGAGAAGGGCATCTCGCCGCCGGTGTTGTCCGTGGTATAGCCGGCGGTGGTGTTGATATCAACGGGGGTGGCGTCGGCGGCAATGTAGCCCTTGGCCTTCAGGTACTCCACCATCTCGTCATAGGTACCGGTCTTGGTGTTCACAGGGTCAGGGCCCTTGCTCCCACCGCAGGCGGTGAGGACCGCGGCCAGCATGGCGGCGGCCAGAAGCAGAGAGAGCGCTTTCTTCCAGGTTTTCATAGTGGATTCCTCCTGTCTGTTTTCGCACTTTTTCCGTGCGATGGTGCAACTATAGCATATTTTTGTGATATGAAAAGGGCCGTTGTCGATTCTGTCCCCGGTTTGGTCCATGTTGCCCCGGTTTTTGCGGATCTCAGCGGGCGGTCAGGCGTACATGTACCGGGCGATCACGTCCTTCACCGCCTCGGCCTGCATGACGCCCACATGGCTTTCCACCAGCTGTCCGTCCTTATAAAAGTGGACGGTGGGGACGGCGGCAACGCCGTACTCCCGGGCGATGTCCGGGTTCTCGGTGGTGTTCAGCTTTACAATGTTCAGAAAGGGGATCTCGGCCTCGATGTCCTCCAGGATCCTGGAGAAGAGTTTGCAGGGGACGCAGGTGGTGCCGTAGAAGTCCACCACCACGAAGTCACCGGCGATCATGCTCTTAAAGTTGTCCCTGTTGGCATTCCGGATAGCCATGTCAGTTGTCCTCCTTGAAAAAAGCTTTTCTCACGATATCCTCAAATATGTCCGACGCCAGGCTGTTATAGGAGAAAAATTCATAGGACTCATAGGGGTCGACCTCCCGGGCGGCCTCCTCGCTACCGCCCCAGGCGGCCACATAGTCCCGCAGCATCTCCCGGTACCCCGCCTGGCTGGGCAGGAAGCCGGTCTCCCGGGCGAAGCGGCGGCCCAGCAGGTTCATGTACAGGGTCTCCCAGGCTGTTTTCTGCTCCAGTGCCACCAGCTCGTGGTAGCTCTGCACGGGGATACGGCCCGCGAACTGCTCCGGCGTCATCTCCTCCAGCACCATGCCCTGCTGCCGGCTCAGGGTCCTGCTGCGGTCCAGGCGCAGGTCCACGACCTTCTGCCAGTCCGCCTCATCGATCACGAACTCGGAGCCGCCGACGACCTGATCGATCAGATACCGGTAGGGCGCATAGACCACCTCCCGGAACCGCTCCTCCTTCTGCTGCTCCGTCAGGTAGGCGGTGTACTCCGCCACCGTGTGGATGCCCTCCAGGCCCATCTGCGCCACCAGCGCGTCGCTGATCTCCGGCACGATCCTGTTGGTGACCTCGGTGACGGTGAGGGCCACATGTCCTTCCGGCAGGTCCGTCTCCCGTGTCTCCCCCACCGCCATGCCCAGGGTCAGCACCTCCAGCTCCCGGTGGAACATTCCGCTGCCAGCGGTGAACTTCACCCGCTCTTTCCGGAAGCGGGGGCAGTCCGATCCCAGGCGGCAGACCACTAGGTCACCGGCGGACACCACTGTGCCCTTCTCCCAGCGGATGTAGGGGTTGGTGGACCGCCGCAGCTCCCGGTCCAGCCGCTCTCGGTCCAGGGCGAAGGGCTCCAGGTGACCGGACAGGTCCACGGTCCTGGGGTCCTTCAAGGTCAACACTCTCGATCTCATCAAAGCGCCTCCTCTATGTCGATTTTATGGATCCGTCATCGGCTGGGGCACCCGGTCCAGGGAGAAGCCCTGGCCCCGGACCTCCTTGACCTCCGCCACGGTGACAAAGGCGCCGGGGTCGATGCTGTGGATGCGCTCCTTCACTGCATAGAGCTTCTTGTTGGGGATAACGCACAGCACCACCTGGGTCCCGTCCCGGCGCAAGCCGGTCTCTCCCTGGAGCATGGTGACGCCAGTCTCCAGCTCCCGCAGCAGCATCTCCCGGACCTCCTCGTGCCGGCCGGTGATGACCAGCAGCTGAAGCTGGGAGCGGCCCAGGAGCATCACCCGGTTCATGACCACTGTCTCGATCCCCAGGGCCAGCAGGCTGTATACCGCGCTGTCCGGCGACACCAACAGGATCGACAGCAGCATCACACCGTAGTCCGCCGCGACCTTGACCGCAAGCACCGGCACGTGGAAGACTCGGTTGCAGATCACCGCCAGGGTGTCGCTACCGCCGGTGGAGGAGCCCACCCGCAGCGTCAGCCCCACACCCGCACCCACCAGAAGACCGGCGCAGAGGACGGACACCGCCGGGTCCCTAGGAAGGAGCCTGTCCAGCGGGAGCCCCTGGAACAGCTTCAGGAACATGGGATACAGGTAGGAACCCAGAACGCTGGAGACAACAAATTCCTTTCCTACCACCAGCCATCCCAGTACCAGCAGCGCGGTATTGATGACCAGCACGGTCATGGAGGGGTCCAGCCCCCACAGGCGGTAGAGGATGATCCCCACGCCGGTGGAGCCGCCCACCGCCAGGCCGTTTGGCAGATAAAAGGCGTTGACCCCCAGCGCCAGCAGGGCGTTTCCAGCCGCCACGCCCCACAGCATGTGCAGACGCCGCTTCCAATTCACCGCGTGTTCGCCCTCTTTTTCTCATGCAGATAGTCGATGGCGCTGTGGACGGCCACGTTGCCCTCCCCCACCGCCTTTGCGTACTGATAAGGCCGCCCGGTGCAGTCCCCGGCGGCAAAGCAGCCGGGCAGGTCAGTACGCTGCTGCCGGTCCACCCGGATGTGGGGACCGTCCATCTCCAGCCCCTGGAGCAGCGCCGCCGGGTTGACGCTGTCCCGGAGGAAAAACACGCCGTCCACAGGATGGGCGGTGCCGTTGGAGCTGCGCACGGCCTCTACCCGGTGCTCCCCCTCCACGGCGGCCGGGATGCCGCCCATCATGGTCACATTGGTCAGGTCGATCCCGCAGCCTTTGTAGGGGGCAAACAGCAGGACCTCCTCCGCCAGCTCCGCCAGGTATTCCGCCTCGTGCTCCAGCTGCGGTGAGGTGAGGACGACGGCGATCCGCTTCCCCTGGTACAGCATCCCGTCGCAGGTGGCGCAGTAGCTGACACCCCTCCCCAGCAGGCGGCTCTCGCCGGGGACCTCCCTGCCGCTGGCCACCCCGGTGGCCAGGAGCAGGGCCTGTCCCTCAAACATCCGGTCGTTGGCGCAGGCCACATAATAGCCGCCCATGTCATAGATGGAGTCGATCCTGGCCTCCGTTAAGGCGATGCCCGCCTCGGCGGTCTGGCGGAGGAACACGTCCCGCATCTCCCTGCCGGTGACGGCGGGGAGGCCGGGGTAGTTCATGATCCGCTCCGCCCGTCCGATCTTGGGGCTGAGGTCTTTGTTGCCCAGCCAGAGAATATCCAAATCTCGCGCCTTGGCACATAGCGCCGCCGACACCCCGGCGGGGCCGCTGCCGATGATGAGCAGGTCGTGCATCCTGGGACATCCCCTTTCTTTTTCTTAAAAATATATAGAGGACCAGTTCGTTTTACAATAGCCCCGGAACATTCTGCCCTAATTTGCGCGAATAATGTCCCGATCCGTATAAAAAGAAGATGGCCGTCCTGTCAGGCGGCCGGGCCAGGCAGGGCGCATTTGCGGTTTTGCCGCCCTGATTTTATTACTCCGGCAATGAAATAATCGCCGGAGTAATATTGGCCATGTTTTGCGGTTGCCGCCACATCTATGGCGCCTTGAAACGCCAGATGCCGCACCAATGTGTACGCAATCAGGTACCTGCTCAGGAAACAGGTAGCCTCGCCGCCTCACCGAAAACACCAGATTGGGACCGCTCACTCAGGCAGCGAAACAACTTCTCAGCATCTTCTCAGAGGCTTTCCAGAGCGGCCCTCACAGACTGCTCGGAGCCCCCTCCATATCTCTCTCATTTGTTGTGCCGCAACGTTTCCGCACGTTTGGCCATGCGGAAACGGGACAACTGCTTGCAGACCGGGAATGCCGGACAAGTTGCTTGTGGCGCGCCCAGGGGGGCGAGAGGGAATGTGTGTGGGTGTTTGTGGCTGAGCCCAGGGTGTGGGAGAAGATGGAAGTGAGTGCCAGAGGCTGCGCCCAGAGGTGGGAGCGGGAAAGGTGTTTGGGGCTGCGCCAGAGGAAAGAAAACCCGTCTATGCCTACTGCCACAACGGTTCTGGGGTTCCCGCAATACGAAAAAATGAACGCTTGCAATGACTATGGAAATGCTGGACAAGATGCCTGTGGCTGTACCCAGGGGGTTGAGAGGGAAATGGGTGAATAGCGTGGGCTGGCGGTCTATCTTTTGTTTTTGCCTGCTTGCTTCTTTACCGCGCATGAGCATTGCGCCCGATTGCGATAGGTAAGCCTACAGTATCAAAGTTTCCGGCTTTTCCCCCGCTTAGCACCGTGCATGCGACTT
>CANQCS010000126.1 GCA_947589745.1 uncultured Oscillospiraceae bacterium | reverse complement strand
GATGGCCTCGATCTCATCCGGCGGGCAGCCGTGGAGGGTGGAGACGGTGGCGCTGTCGGAGATCTGGCCGGAGATGCTGTCGATGAAGGCGGCCTCGCTGGGGAACATCTCCTTGAGGACCTTCTTGCACTCCTGGAAGATGGGGGTGTTGGAGGCGTCCTTCATCTCGGTGAGGAACTTGTCCACCTTGGGCCCCTTGACGCCCTCCAGGTCGTAGCCCACGGACATATTGAACACGAAGCCGTCGGGCTGTCCCAGGCCGTAGACCTTGGCCAGGATCTTGCAGGCGAACCACGCCTTCACGTACTCCTCATAGGCCTGGGGCACGTACAGCTCGGTGGACCACTCGCAGTTGTAGCACTCGTCCTCGGCCAAAATGCAGGGCCGGTTGACGCAGGCGGCCAAGTCGGCGCCGTCCATCTTCTGGACGGTCTTCAGCTCAAAGAACCGGGCGCCGGCAAAGTAGCTGGTGATGATGTTCTGCGCCAGCTGGGTGTTGGGCCCCGCGGCGGGGCCAAAGGGGGTCTCGATCTTTTCTCCCCCGAAAATGGGGAGGGACTTTTCGCCCGCCGTATAGGGGCGGGCGACGCCGAATACGGACCCCTCGCGGTCATATTCGGTGACGACCCAGGTCATCAGTTGCTTAAAGGGAATAGGGATCATCAGTTCGGACATAGATATGCTCCTTTCGGCCCCGATGGGGCACAATGCTGTACGTAGGGGCCTCCGGCCCCTACCACCTCTTAATCTTTCTTTCAGTGCTTGCCAGCACCCTGGGGTACTTTTCCCACGCGGGAAAAGTACCCAAAAGGGCGCCAGCCCGTAGGGCTGGACCTCTGACTAAATTTTGTTAAGGGCAGATGGATGGTGGAACTAGTGACCAGGGAAAGCTTTCATCGGGGGTGCTGGTTTATTTTTCCGTACTCCTACTGCCGGTTGCTCCGTTCCACTACGCAATTGATAAACGGTTCTTGCCGAGTGGGGGCAAGGGAAGATATTTTTTGACCTGGGGGCGGGTAAACAAGGGGGAATTTACCCCTCAAATGCAAACAAATTTCCAAGCGGAATCGTAAATCCTAATGACTGATACATTTTAATATCACAATCCGCACATCCAACCGTGAGAGAACCTACGCCGCTTTCTTGATAAGCAAATCTGACTAACTGCCTTGCAATTCCCTTATGCCGATATTCCGGAGCAATGTAGAAATCCTCAAACACGCCCCCCGTTTGGTAGTTAAATGTGGAATACGTTGGTGTGATGGAGCAGCAGGCGATCAGTCTCCCCTTATCCATACACCCGAAAAAAATGATCTGCTCCTTTTTAATCGCATCAGAAAGACTGTCAAAGTTCTCATCCGTAGGCGCTTCTTCCCCAATCTCCTGTTTGTATCCACGGTGAAGAACTTTAAGTCCGGCCATGTTGCCACTGGTGATACGAATATATTCCATTTGTTCTCTCCTTTTCAAATTCCCATTTGCCGCCCAAACGCGCCGACCGGAATAACAGGGCAAGAATCACAGTCTCCACCCCACTCCTCTCCCGCAAACAGATACATCTGTCCCCTGCGGAGTGGAACGGAGCAGAACGCAGTCGGTCAAGCACAAAACGACCAACGCACCCAATGAGTCCCTGCACCAGCGCTTCACTCTCCTTGGGAAAATACTCACTATAGCCGCTTCGCCCCATACACGGGAGCAAGGACAGTTTAGGCCAGACCAGCCCCAGGGCGAGCGCAAAACAAATAAAATAGTAAGGAAAGATTTTTAAGAAAACCTTCGGTTTTCTTAAACGCGCTTTTGGTTACTTTTCTCGCGAGAGAAAAGTAACCCAGGGGGCCACCCATCGGGGGTGCGCATCAGACCTGGTGGGGGGCGGAGCCCCCACACACCCCCCGTCCCGGCAGGGACGCTCAGTACGTGCAGTGGTTCAATTCCCCCCACAGCTTTTTGGACTCCTCGAGGATGTGGGCGTTGACCGCCTCCTCGTCGATGCCCACCAGCTCCCGGTCCTTCATCAGGAGCTTGCCGTTGCAAATGGTGGTCTGGCACTGGCGGCCGGTCATGCCGAAGAGCATGTGCCCGTCGATGTTGGCGTCGGAGAACGGCGTGAACGGCTTGTAGTCCATGACGATCACGTCCGCCGCCGCGCCGGGGGCCAGCTTGCCCAGAGGCACGCCGAAATACTTCTCCCCGATGAGGGGGTTGTTCTTGAAGAGCATGGTCATGACCTCGCCCCAGCCTACGCCGGGCAGACAGGCGTTGTGCCGCTGGATGGTCAGCGCCACTTTGAGGCTCTCCAGCATGTCGTTGGTGTAGGCGTCGGTGCCCAGGCCCACGGTGATGCCCTTGGCCATCAGCTGGAGCACCGGGGAGCAGCCCACGGCGTTGCCCATGTTGCTCTCCGGGTTGTTGACGCACATGGTTCCGGTCTCCTTGATGATGTCGATCTCGGCGGTGTTGACGTGGATGCAGTGGCCCAGGATGGTCTTGGGACCCAGGATGCCGTGGTCCTGGAGCCGCTGGACCGGGCGGCGGCCGTAGTTCTGCAGGCTGTCGTACACGTCGTTCATGCCCTCGGACACGTGGATGTGGAACCCGGTCCGGCCGTTGTTGGCCGCCACCATCTTCTCAAAGGTCCTGTCGCTGATGGTGAACAGCGCGTGGCCGCCGAACATGGCCGCCAGCATGTCGCTGGGGTTCTTCTCACAGTAGGTGATGAAGTCGGCATTCTCCTGGATAGCCTGGTCGCACTTCTCCTCGCCGTCCCGGTCGCTGACCTCGTAGCAGAGGCAGGAGCGGATGCCGAACTCCTTGGCGCTGTCCGCGATCTGGAACAGGGAGCCGGGGATCTCCGCGTAGGAGGCGTGGTGGTCGAAGATGGTGGTGACGCCCTGCTTGATGCAGTCCAGGTACAGCGCGTCGGCGCTGGCCCTGGTGCCCTTCAGGGTCAGGTGCCGGTCGATGTACCACCACTGGCCGTCCAGCACCTTGATGAAGTTGGTGGGGTTGAAGCCGTTGATGCTGAGGCCCCGGGCCAGGGCGGAGTAGATGTGGGTGTGGGCGTTGACGAGGCCCGGCATGATGACCCCGCCCTTGGCGTCCACGAACTCCGCCTCCGGGTACTTGGCTTTCAGCTCCGCCGTGGAGCCCACCGCGGCGATCTTGGTCCCGTCGATGGCCACGCCGCCGTCGGGCAGGTAGGGCACCGCCCCGTCGCGGGTGATGAGCCTGCCGTTTGCTAAAATGTACATAGTCCCTCTTTCCTCCTCTTTATTCCATATGATAACAAAAAATGTTCCAAACCCACAGGTTTGAAACACTCAAGCTATCGCTGAGTGATAGTTGAGCCCGTGCGCGAAGCACTTCGTTACAGCTACCACCGTATGGATTTGTATATTTATTATAGCCGATATAGGGCCAAATTGCAAGAAAAATTCATAGAGAATCGGTTGGAGTCTCGAACAAAATTACAATGGATTTTTTGTGCAATATGCAAGGGGGGTGTGGGGGCCTCCGGCCCCCACCAGGATTGATGCACACCCCCGATGGGTGCGCCCCTGGCCTACTTTTCCCCCACGGGAAAAGTAGGCAAAAGCGTGCTCAAGAAAACCGAGGTTTTCTTGAGAATCTTTCCTCATTATTTTTTTAGTTTTGCGCTCGCCCTTTGGCTGGTCTGACCTAAACCGCGCTCGCTCCCGTGTATGAGGCGAAGCGGCTGTTTTAGTATGTCCTCAAGGAGAGTGAAGCGCTGGTGCACGGGCTCATTGGGTGCGCTGGTCGTCTTGTGCTTGTCCGACTGCGTTCTGCTCCGTTCCACTACGCACAGGACAGATTTCCGTATACGGCCCGACACGAAACATCCATCAATTGCGTAGTGGAACGGAGCAACCAGGAGTTGGACTACGGAAAAAATAACACAGCACCCCCGATGAATGCTTTCCCTGGCCTCTAGTTCGACCATCCCTCTGCCCTTAACGTCCTTCCAAGCGGCAGGGATTCTTAAGGGGGCGCGAGCCCCCTTAAGCGCACTTTTGGTGACTTTTCCTGCGAGGGAAAAGTCACCAGGGGACAGCAGGGACCGGAGGTCCCTACCAGGACCCGGTGGGGGCGGAGCCCCCATGGTCAAGTGCTTTCTGTTAACCTATTATATCATGTTTCATAGCAACGTCTCCAATCATATTTGTAACTTATTGAGTTATAAATATGATATCACACGTTGTCGTAAAAAGCAAGGTTTTCCCTCATACTAAATTGGGTGATCAAAATGAGGGAACAATTTTATGAGGAATACCGCTGCCTGGGGGCAAACATCGCCTATTATCGAAAGCGCCGGGGACTTTCCCAGATGCAGCTCGCGGAGCGGGCGGACATTTCCCGGACCCACATGAGCCGGATCGAAACAGCGGAGTGCGCGGTGTCCCTGGACACGGTGTTCGCGTTGGCGCGGGCCTTGGAGGTCCCGCCGGAAAAGCTGTTTGAGGCGCGATAAAAAAGGAGGCGGCCCAGCCGCCCCCCTTTTTTATTTCGTCCCGAAGATCCTATCCCCGGCGTCCCCCAGGCCGGGGACGATATATCCCCGCTCATTGAGGTGGTCGTCCACCGCGCCGCAGTAGATGGGCACCTCCGGGTACTCCCGCTGGAGCAGCTCGATGCCCTCCGGGGCCGCCAGCAGCACCATCAGCTTGATGTTGGTGCAGCCGTACTCCTTCATGAACCCGATGGCGGCGGCGGCGCTGCCGCCGGTGGCCAGCATGGGGTCCACGATCAGCACGTCCCGCTCCGCGATATCCTTGGGCATCTTGCAGAAATACTTCACCGGCTCCAGGGTCTCCTCGTTGCGGTAGAGGCCGATGTGGCCCACCCGGGCGGAGGGCACCATCCGCAGCACGCCGTCCACCAGGCCCAGCCCCGCCCGGAGGATGGGCACCACGGCGAACTTCTTGCCCGCCAGCGTGGGCGCGACGGTCTTGCACAGGGGGGTCTCCACCTCCCGCTCCGTCAGCGGCAGGTCACGGGTGGCCTCGTAGGTCAGCAGCATCCCGATCTCCGACACCAGCTCCCGGAAGTCCTTGGTGGAGGTGTTCTTGTCCCGGAGGATGGTCAGCTTGTGGGCCAGCAGGGGATGGTTCACGATATGGACGTTCTCGCTGTACATGGTCATTTCTCCCTTCTTTGCCGCCGTGGCGGCCGTTTTATTGATGTTCCTCTCCGTTGAGCCTCGCCAGCCGCTCCCGCTCCGCCTGGCTGAGGCGCAGATACACCGGTGTCACCGCCTGGGCGTCCACCGCGCCCTCCGGCCACTTCCGCCACGCCGCCATCCCCACGCCCACGGCGCTCTGGAGCAGCAGGTGCTCCGGGGCCAGGCGGCAATCCATGCCCCTGGCGGTCAGGAAGTCCCGGCACAGCCGCGCCCCGTCGCCCACGACGGTCAGCGGGCCGCACAGGTACCCCAGGTCACGGGCCGCGTCCTCCAGGGAGATGGCCCGGTCCTCCCGCAGGCGGGTGAGGGCGCCGCCCTCCGCGGCGAACACGGCGTTGTAGATCTGCTGCCGCCGGGCGTCCATGGCGCAGACGACGGTGCCCTCCAGGTGGGCCAGGGGCCACGCCATGGCCTCCAGGGTGGACACCGGCAGGCAGGGCTTCTCGGCGGCCCAGGCCAGCCCCTTCACCGCGGCCACGCCGATGCGCAGCCCCGTGAAGGACCCCGGCCCCTCCGCCACCGCGATGGCGTCCATGTCCGCCACGGTGAGCTCGCTGTTTTTCAGCATGGCCTCCACCATGGGCAGCAGGGTCCGGCTGTGGGTCAGGCCCGTGGCCTGCCACGCCGTGGCGATAGGCACGCCGTCCGCCAGCACCGCGCAGGACGCGGCCTTGGCGGAGGATTCCAGCGCAAGGATCTTCACAGCTCCACCCCCTCGACGGTAATGCGCCGCCAGTTCTCGTCCTCTCTGCAGCGGCGGATGGTGACGGTGACGGTCTCCGGCGGCAGGGCGTCCCCCGCCCGCTCGCTCCACTCCACGGCGCACACGCCGCCCCGGTCCAGGTAGTCCTCCCAGCCGATGTCCCACAGCTCCTCCGCTCCGCCCAGGCGGTACAGGTCGAAGTGGAACAGGGGCACGCGGCCCAGGTACTCGTTGACCACGGTGAAGGTGGGGCTGGTGACCCGGCCGGTGTAGCCCAGGCCCCGGGCCAGGCCCCGAGTGAAGGCGGTCTTGCCGGCCCCCAGGTCCCCCAGGTAGGCCACCACCGCCCCCGGCGTCAGGTGGGCGGCCAGGGCCGCGCCCAGGTCCTCGGTCTCTTCCGTGCTGTGGGAAAGGTATTCCATGGGTGTTCCTCGCTGTCGCAGATTTCTCAGCCAAAAGTATACCACAAAAACCGCCGCCGGGAAAGAGGGAACCGGGAGAAAAATGAAAAAATGCGGTGGTTTACAGACGCCGCCGTTTGTGATACACTTAGCTATATTATCGAGCAATACGCGGAGGACGGTGCCGTGACCACATTTGACCGGCTGCTACGGTCAGCCAGAGACCTTATGAAGAAATCGGACCTGGTGCTGCTGGGGCTGTGCCTGCTGGCCACAGCCTACGGCCTGGTCCTGATCGCCAGCTCCAGCCACTTCCTGAACAAGGGCGGCGACAACATCATGCTGAACCGCGTGCTGACCCAGGGCATGGGGGCGGCAGTGGGCGTCGTGGCCTTTTTTATCTTCTCTCAGATCGACATGGAGCACTTTCTGGAGAAGTGGTGGCTGTTTCTCATCTTCGACCTGGCGTTTATCGCCCTGCTGCTGACCCCCCTGGGGGTGGCCCGGAACGGGAACCGGGCGTGGCTCCACATTCCCCACTTCCCCATGGACATCCAGCCGGCGGAGGTGGTGAAGCTGACCTACACCGTCCTGCTGGCCAGGCAGATTGCCTGGTTCCGGGAGAACCGGCAGATGCGGGGGCTGGGCTCCCTCCTCTGGCCGGCGGCCCATGCGGGGTTGATGTTCGTCTGGATCTTCAAAATCTCCAGCGACGCGGGCAGCGGTTTAGTCTATCTGATGATCTACGCCGGCATGGCCCTGGCGGCGGGGCTGGCGTGGTACTGGTTCGCTCTGGGTATCGGCGGCATGACGCTGGGCATCGGAGTGCTGGTGGTCTTTGAAAAGCTGCCCTCCTACTGGGTGAACCGCTTCCACGTAATTTTTGACCACAGCTACGACCCCAGCGGCGTGGGCTGGCAGCAGACCCGGGGAATGCTGGCCCTAGGCAGTGGAGGACTCTTCGGCCAGGGGCTCTTTCAGGGAATCCAGACCCAGTCCCCGGCCTCGGAGAGCCTGCCCTACCGGAATACGGACTTCATCTTCTGCGCCTGCGGCGAGGAGCTGGGGATGGTAGGGTGCCTGCTGATCATCCTCCTGGAGCTGGCCATTGTGTACCGGTGCCTCCAGACGGTGCGGGTGGCCAAGAGCAGCGCGGACGCCCTGATCTGCGTAGGAGTCGCTACCATGCTGATCTTCCAGACCGTCGAGAACATCGGCATGTGCTTATTTGTCATGCCGGTCATCGGCCTGACGCTGCCGTTTTTCAGCTACGGCGGCAGCTCCATTGTCACGCTGTTCGCCGCCATGGGGATCGTGTCCGGTGTCAGGAACCGGACCTTGCCCGATTGGTTACGCAAGACTTAGCGTGGGGGCTCCGCCCCCCACCGGGTCTGATTCGCCCCCGGGCGGGGCGGCCCCCCTGGGTGACTTTTCCCGTGCCGGAAAAGTCACCAAAAGGGCACTCAAGAAAACCAGGAATGGTTTTCTTGAGAATCTTTCCTTATTTTTTGTTTATGTTTGCGCTCCCCCTTTGGCTGGTTTTTCCTAAACCGTGCCGGGTCCCGTGTATGGGGCGAAGCGGCTACAGTGAGTATGTCCTCAAGGAGAGTGAAGCGCTGGGGCACGGACGCATTGGGTGCGTTGGTCGTTTTTACCTTGTCCAACTGCTGGTTGCTCCGTTCCACTACGCAATTGATGGATTTCCGTATACGGTTTGGGACCGACTGCGTCCTGCTCCGTTCCACTACGCAAAAGACAAATGTTTCGTCACGCACCCGAACAGAACCGCGCCCTCAATTGCGTAGTGGCACGGAGCAACCAGCAGTAAGACTAAGGAAAAACAAGGCGGCACCCCCGATGAATGCTTTCCCTGGCCCCTAGTTCCACCATCCAAACGGCCCTTAACCGTCATCCCCGGGGATTCTTAAGGGGCGCCAGCCCCTTAAGCAATTTTTTGGGTACTTTTTGTTTGCACAAAAAGTACCCCAGGGTCAGCAGGGACCGGAGGTCCCTACTAACCCTCCCAGGGGCCGGAGGCCCCTTAGATTTTGTGGGCGAAGAAAGTGCCTGCCATAAGGGATTCGGGGGCTCCGCCCCCGAACCCCTGGAAAGGAGTTTTCAATGAGTAAAAACTTCCACCGCGACTATGCCGACGCCGTCGGCCACTTCTGCCAGTGTATCCCGGCAGGGATAAATATCTCCGCCCAGGAGATCGACACCTATTTCCGCGCCTGCGCCCTCTGCCTGTGGGCCAGCAGCGGCGGCCAGGGCGGCGACGTCATCGGAATCAACCAGATCTACACCGACCGGCAGGTCAAATTCTCCCCCGAGCAGTTCCAGAAGGCCATCGCCTACTACAAGGCCAACCCCCACTACAACGTGGG
>CANQCS010000125.1 GCA_947589745.1 uncultured Oscillospiraceae bacterium | reverse complement strand
GGCTTCGGCATGGTGCTGGACGGCTCCGAGCGGGTGGACACCATCCTCCGCATGTCCATGCCCTGGGACACCATGGTGGGCGTGTCCCGCCGGGCCTGGGCCCGGAATGAGAACGCCCTGGCCACGGCGGCGGAGTACAACCGCCTCTACGCGGGCCAGGACCATATCACCCTGCCCTATCTGGCGGACGAGGCCGCGGTGGACGCCGCGCTCCACGGGGAGAACTGAGATGGAGACGCTTGTCATCACCAACATCGGGCGTCTGATGACGCCACTGGGCACCTCCGCGAAGCGGGGCGCGGCCCAGGGCATGGTCCGCACTCTGGACCACTCCTGGGTTCGCATTGAGGACGGCCTCATCGCCGCCCTGGGGACCGGCGAGCCGGAGGTCCCGCCGGAGGCACAAGTTCTGGACGCCGGGGGCCGTCTGGCCACGCCGGGGCTGGTGGACGCCCACACCCACCTGATCTTCGGCGGCTGGCGGCAGAACGAGCTGGGGCTGAAGCTCCACGGCGTGCCGTATCTGGACATCCTGGCCCAGGGCGGCGGCATCCTCTCCACGGTGCGGAGCACCCGCGCCGCCTCCCAGTCGGAGCTGGCGGACAAGGCCCGGCTGGCCCTGGACGAGATGCTGTCCTTCGGCACCACCACCTGCGAGGCCAAGAGCGGCTACGGCCTGGACACGGAGAACGAGCTGAAGCAGCTCCGGGCCATCCGGGACCTGAGCGAGAGCCACCCCATGGACCTGGTCCCCACCTTTCTGGGGGCCCACGCCCTGCCGGAGGAGTACAAGGAGGACCGGGCGGAGTACGTCCGGCTGCTGTGCCAGGAGATGATCCCCGCGGTAGCATCGGAGGGATTGGCGAAATTCTGCGACGTGTTCTGCGAGACCGGCGTCTTTACGGCGGAGGAGTCCCGGCAGATTTTAGAGGCGGGCAGACAGCACGGCCTCCTGCCCAAGATCCACGCCGACGAGATCGACCCCATCGGCGGCTCCGTCCTTGCGGGAGAGATGGGCGCGGTGTCCGCCGAGCACCTGATCGTCTGCCCGCCGGAGGGCATCGTCGGCATGGCGCGGGGCGGCACCATCGCCTGCCTGCTGCCCGCCACCAGCTTCTACCTGGGGGCGGCCTTCGCCCCGGCCCGGGACATGATCGACGCCGGGGTCCCGGTGGCCCTGGCCACGGACTTCAACCCCGGCTCCTGTCCCTGTCTCAACATGCAGCTGGTGATAAACCTGGGCTGCCTCAAGTACCGCATGACCCCGGAGGAAGTCCTGACCGCCGCGACCCTCAACGGCGCGGCGGCGGTGCGGCTGGCGGACCGGATTGGGTCCCTGGAACCCGGCAAGTGGGGCGACCTGGTGCTGTGGGAGGCGGAGGACCTGGACTACCTCTGCTACCGCATGGGCAGCAACCTGGTCCACACGGTCGTCAAGCGGGGACGGCCCTTTTCCGCCGCACGGCAGCTTTTTTAGGAGAGAGGAAGAAAGACGATATGGCAAAACTGGTAGAGTGCATCCCCAATTTCAGCGTCAGCCGGGAGCGGGACCCGGCGGTGTTCCGGGGCCTGGAGGACGCGGCCCAGTCCGTCCCCGGCTGCGCGGTGCTGGATATCCAGTCCGACGGCGACCACAACCGCTGCGTATTCACCATGGTGGGCTCCCCCGAGGCCATCGGCGAGGCGGCGTTCCGCCTGGCTGAGCAGGCCGTGACCACCATTGACATGACCAAACACACCGGCCAGCACCCCCGCATGGGGGCGGTGGACGTGATCCCCTTCGTCCCCACCATGGATATGACGGTGGCTGATTGCGTGGCCCTCTCCAAGGACGTGGCCCGGCGGCTGTGGGAGGAGTTGAAACTTCCCTCCTTTCTCTACGAGGACTCCGCCTCCTGTGACGCCCGGCGGAATCTGGCCGCTGTCCGAAAGGGCCAGTTCGAGGGGATGCCGGAGAAACTGCTCCAGCCGGAGTGGGCCCCGGACTTCGGGGAGCGGAAGATCCACCCCACCGCCGGGATCGTGGCCATCGGGGCCCGGATGCCCCTTATCGCCTACAACGTGAACCTGGACACCTCCGACATCGAGATCGCCAACAAGATCGCCCGGGCCATCCGGGGCGCCAACGGCGGCTTCCAGTACTGCAAGGCCATCGGCGTGAAGCTGGCGGACCGAAATGTGGCCCAGGTGTCCATGAATCTGGTGAACTACGAGGGCACCCCCATCTACTATGTCTTTGAGATGATCCGTGCCCTGGCGGATCGGTACGGTGTCCGCATCACCGGCAGCGAGCTGGTGGGCCTCACCCCCGCCAAGGCCCTGCTGGACTGCGCGGAGTACTACCTGAAGCTGGAGGGCTTCGACTGCCGCAAGCAGGTGATGGAGTATCACCTGATCGGCATGGAATAATTCTTTTTCTTGAAAGAAAAAGGCTCAAAAAGAACTTTAACATCGATCTCTAAACGCTGCGATACCTACATTTTCCACACGGTAACGAAGCGTGCTTCTCATAGGAGGATCGGATGAGGAGGACACATGGAACTGACGAAACAGCCGGTGACCGGCTTTCTGGACGCGGTGCGGTCCGACGCCCCCGCCCCCGGCGGCGGCTCGGCGGCGGCCCTGGAGGGGGCCATGGGCGCGGCCCTCACCGCCATGGTCTGCGGCCTGACCCTGGGCAAGGTAAGCTGCGCGGAGCACCACACCTTGGCCGCCGCGGTGAAAACGGAGGCGGAGTCCCTCTCCGCCCGCCTGACCCAGCTGGTGGACCGGGACACAGAGGGTTTTCTCACCATCAGCGCCGCCTACGCCATGCCCAAGGCCACGGCGGAGGAAAAGGCCGCCCGGTCCGCCGCCATTCAGGCGGGGCTGGCGGTGTGTACGGAGATCCCGCTGGAGGTCATGGCCCTGGCGGTCCGCACCCTGGAGCTGGCCGACAGTTTGCTGGGCCGCTTCAACCAAAACGCGACCAGCGACCTGGGGGTGGCCGCCCTGTCCCTGGGGGCGGCGGTCCGTGGCGCGTGGCTCAACGTGCTCATCAACATCGGCTCCCTCAGGGACCGGGAGAAAGCGAGGGCCTTCTGGCAGCGGGGCGGCAGGCTTCTGGAGCGGGGCGACCTGCTCTCCGACCACGTCTACCGGACAATCTGCGGCGACATTCTTCCCCAGGATTTCACTTAAAAAAGGATCGGACCCAGCAGCACCGCTGGGTTCGGTCCTTTTCTTTCAAGAAAAAGTATCAGTCGTGCCGGTCCTCGTCGGCATAGCACTCGCAGAACCGGGCGGAAAAAGCCGGGGGCTCCCCCTTGACGTACAGGTGGGACACGTCCCCGTAGGCGCTGGCCCGGAAGGAGGCGATGCCCTCCCGCCGCTCCTCCGTCACCACCGTGGTGACGGACGTGGGGGCCGCGCACAGCCCCTGCCAGAGCACCATGGGCGGCGCCCCCAGCAGATGGCTCAGCAGCACGCACCCGGAACCGAAATGGCAGAAGAACGCCAAGGTGTCGTGGTTGGCCCGCTCCACCCGGTAGTGCCGCCCCTCACGCACGTAGCCGTGGGAGGCCAGCAGGCGGTCCAGGCTGTCCGCCACCCGGTCGTACTCCCGCTTCACGCCGCCCGCCGCCATGACCTCGTTCTCCTGCCAGTGGTCCACGGAATAGAGCCGGCCGTCCCCGGTCCAGTCCTGAGGCAGCCAGTCCCAGCAGATGGAGTCCCGCTCCGGGCGGTCGGGGCGGCGGATGGCCACCGTGAACTCCCGCAGCCACGGGCACTCCACCCCCTGCTTCCCCAGCCGCTCCAGGGTGGGCGCGGCGGTGTCCCTGGCCCGGCCCAGCGGGGACACGTAGAAGTATTGGATATCCATATCCACCAGCCGGTCCGCCAGATACCGCGCCTCCCGCCAGCCCTTCTCCGTCAAAGTGTCGTGCTCGTAGTCCGGGTCCCCGTGCCGGATGATCAGAAGCTTCATGGTGTAGTTCCTCTTTTGTTTCCTTTTTGCGGTCAATATGCCGGGAGGCGGGACCAGCCCGCCTCCCGGCCTGTCATTAGAGCGCCGCCACCCGCTGGTTCACGGACTCCTCACAGGAGCGCATGGCCAGGATGGTCCGCTCCATCAGAGTCTCCAGGTCCCAGCCCAGGCGCTCCGCGCCCTGGCGGATCACGTCCCGGCTGCACCCGGCGGCGAATTTCTTGTCCTTGAACTTCTTCTTCAGGGAGCTGACCTCCATGTCCTGGACGCTCTTGCTGGGGCGCATCTTGGCGGCAGCCCAGATGAGGCCGGTCAGCTCGTCGGCGGCGAAGAGGACCTTCTCCATCTCGTGGGTGGGCTCCACGTCGGAGCAGATGCCATAGCCATGGCTCACCACCGCGTGGATCAGCTCCTCGCTGGCCCCGCCGGCCCGGAGCAGCTCCGGCGCCTTCTGGCAGTGCTGGTCGGGCCACTGCTCAAAGTCGATGTCGTGGAGCAGGCCCACCATGGACCAGAAGTCCGCCTGATCGCCATAGCCCAGCTCCTTGGCATACCAGGCCATGACGCCCTCCACGGTGAAGGCGTGGAGCAGGTGAAAGGGTTCCTTGTTGTACTGGCGCAGGAGGGCCAGCGCCTCGTCTCTCGTGTTCAGCATGGTATGTATCTCCTTTTCAACATCAGCAGTCCCTCGGGGATTCCGATATCCGCCGGACGGATCCGCCGGTCATTTCCTGTAGAAGACCAGCGTCATTTCATCATTGACGGTCCTCGTCTCTCCTGTGGGACGGTATCCCATCTTTTCATATAGATGACAGTTCCCTGTCTCCTGCAATATGGTATCCAGCTCCCAGTTTTCGCTGCCGTGTATCCGCTCCGCCTCCCGGATCGCCCGCTGGGCGATTCCCCGGTTCCGGAAGGGCGGCATCACGAAAATGGGGGAGATCCGTTTGGGCCGCTGAGGATCGTTTCGGTCAACGACCCGAATCGCTCCGACTACCTGTTGGCCGGTCTGGATGAAGTAGTAATACGTAAACGGCTGCCGGAGCCGTGCCGCCACCCGCTCGATCGGTTCGGCGGCGGGACTCGTCTCCGTATCGCGGTACTTCTCATACAGGCCCAGAAAGGCCTCCGTCTGCATGTGCCAGAGGCGTGTCGCCTCCGCCTCGCCGATCCGGACCAATGTGACATCCACAGCCATTTCTCCTTCGTTTCGTGAGCGAAAGGGTCAGCAGAGGACCTTCCCCAGCAGCTCCAGCACGTCCCCGGCCCGGTGGTCGGCGGCCTCGCCCAGGCGGTTCAGGACCTTTTTCAGGCACGGGTCCGGGGCCTCGTCCGCGGCCCGCATATAATTCAGGTGACCGCAGGCCTCCTGGTGGTAGCAGAAGCGGAGGATATCGGCCAGGCATTTCCACTGCCGCCGCTCCAGGGTGATGACAGGGGCGTAGCAGGTGCCGGTGATGAGGTAGTAGGCCGCCCGCAGGTCCTGGGCCGCCGCCTGCTTCTCCCCGGCGAAGCGGCGAAAGAGCCGTGCGGCCGCCTGGTTCCGCACCTGGCGGGACAGCGCCATGCAGCACCGGCTGTCCGCCAGCTCGTCGTTGATGAATCCGGCCAGCACGTTGATGCTGTCGTCCGCCAGGGAGCCCATGCAGCAGGGGTTGGGGTCCGCCCCCGGCAGATCCTCCACGCCGGTCTCCGGCGCGGCCTGTGCCGCGGACATTCCCGAGGCAGAGCGTCCCCCGGTGGGATCCGGCTCATAGGCAAGCCCCTCCTGCCGCGGAGCGGTCATCCCGCCGCCCTGAGCGGCGCGGACCTCCGGGTAGGGGTCCAGGTCCGGGGACACCCGCTGCCAGATGCGGTCGTACATGCGGTAGTCGTAGACGCCGGGCGCTCCCTCACGCCCGGTCATGGTCGCGTTCTCCATAGCAACAGCCTCCTTTGCTAGGCCATTGTATGCGGAACGCGGGGCGGGGGTTATTTCCCGATGTGCTCCTTCAGGTACTCCGCCGCCAGCCGGTAGCCCTTAAAGCCGTACCCGGCGTAGGTCTTGACGCAGGCCATGCCCGCGTAGGAGATCTGCCGGAAGCTCTCCCGCTGGGACACGTCGGACAGATGCACTTCCACCGCCGGCAGGGACACAGCCTTCAGCGCGTCCAGGATGGCCACGCTGGTGTGGGTGTAGGCGGCGGGATTGATGACGATGCCGTCCATTTTTCCGTAGGCGTTCTGGATGGCCTCCACCAGCACCCCCTCGTGGTTGGACTGGAAGATCTCGCAGTCAATGCCCATCTCCCCGCAGAAACCGCGGATGTAGTCCTCCAGGGCGGCGTAGGTCTGCCGGCCGTAGATATCCGGCTCCCGGATGCCCAGCATATTCAGGTTGGGTCCGTTGAGAAACAGCAGCTTCATCTGGCTTTCAGCTCCTTTTCAATATTCCGCAGGGTGTAGTCCAGCGGCCCGTCGTTGTCCACCGTGGCGTCGGCGAAGCGCCGGTACAGCGGCTCCCGCCGCCGCCACAACTCCCCCAGGTCCGTGCTCTGGGAGATGGGCCGGCCCTTGGTGGGCAGGCTCCCCAGGCTCCGGGTCACATGGATGATGACGCCGTTCTGGTGCAGGGGGGCGTAGTTCTCCTCCCGGGTCACCACGCCGCCGCCGGTGGAGATGACGCAGCCGGTGCGGCCCCCGGCCTCCCGGACGATCTGGCTCTCCAGGGCCCGGAAGGCGTCCTCCCCGCCCTCGGCAAAGATGGCGGGAATGGGCTTCCCCGCCCGCTCCGCGATCAGCTTGTCCAGGTCCAGGAACTCCTTCCCCAGCCGCTTGGCCAGGTACTTTCCCGCCGTGGTCTTGCCGCAACCGGGCATCCCGATGAGCACCACGTTCCGCAGCTGGGCGGTCAGGCTTGCCAAGATCTCCTCCGTCCGCTCATCGGGGATGGCCTCCCCGGTGAACAGCTCGGCGGCCCGCTTGGCCTGGGCCACCAGCATGGGCAGGCCGCAGGAGCAGGGCAGTCCCCGCCGCTCCGCGTCCATGATGAGGGCCGTGCGGAGGGGGTTGTACACCACGTCCAGCACCCCCTCCAGATGGGGGAAGGCGTCCAGGGACACCGCCGCCTTCCCGCAGTTGGGGTACATCCCCACGGGGGTGGTGTTGATGAGCACCCGGGCGTCGGCGTGGCGGGAGAGGTTGTCGTAGTTGTCCGGCCCCTTCCGGGAGATCACCACCACCTCCGCCGCGCCCAGCTCTCTGGCGGCGGTCCGGGCGGTGCGGCTGGTGCCGCCGGAGCCCAGGATGACCACCTTCTTCCCGGCCATGTCCACCCCGGTCCGCCGGGCCAGGTAGATGAGGCCGTCGATGTCGGTGTTGTACCCGGTAAGCCGCCCGTCCCGGTTGACCACGGTATTCACCGCGCCGATGGCGGCGGCCAGAGGGTCGATCTCATCGCAGAGGGGCATCACCGTCTGCTTGTAGGGGATGGTGACGTTGAGTCCCTGAAACTCCCGGCGGCGGAACAGGTCCTCCACCCGGTCCCTGGGGGTGGGCAGAAGAATGTACTCATAATCCGCCAGCGCCCGGTGAATCTGGGGCGAGAAGCTGTGGCCCAGCACCTCGCCCAGCAGTCCGTACTCCATCAGGACACCTCGCTGTAGGCGCCCAGGAAAGTGAAGAAGTCCTCCTTCTCCAGCTGGCTGAGGACGGTCTGGGTGTCCTGGCTGCGGACCGACGCCTCCACGTCGAAGTAGAAGCGGAACTCGAAGTCCTTGCCGGGGATGGGGCGGCTCTCCAGCTTGCAGATGTTGAGGCCCCGGGTGGCGAACTTGGCGATGAGGCTGTAGAGGGAGCCGGGGCGGTGGCTGGCGGCGGCCACGAAGGTGATTTTGTTGGCGCCGTGGAAGATCTCCAGCTGCTTGGAGATGCAGATGAAGCGGGTGTAGTTGTGGTCGCTGTTGGACACCCGGTCGGCGACGATCTTGAGGCCGTAGAGGTCGGCGCAGTTGGCGGAGGCGATGGCGGCCAGGTCCGTGCGCCCGCTCTCGGAGACGTACTTGGCGGCGGCGGCGTTGTTGCTGAACACGGTAATCTTCATCTTGTGGTTCTTCAGGAACTCGCCGCACTGGTTCAGGGCCTGCTCGTGGGCCACGACCTCCTTGATGTCGGACAGCTGCACACCGGGGTTGGCCAGCAGGCAGTGCTCGATCTTCAGCCGCAGGCTGCGGACGATCTTGCAGTTGTACTTCTCCATGAGGTCGTAGACCTCCGTGACAGAACCGGCGGAGCTGTTCTCGATGGGCAGGATGCCGTAGCGGCACATCCCCGCCTCCACGGCCCGGAACACGCCGTCAAAGCGGTTGAAGTACATGATCTGGGGCAGGGCGAACATTTTATCGCAGGCGATCTGGGAGTAGGCGCCCTCGGTGCCCTGGCAGGCCACGATGGCCCGGCTGGGGAAGTCCCCGGTGGTGTCCGCCGAAGCCAAGATCTTTTGGCACAGGGGGGACTCGCCGGTGGAGAGCCGGTCCTCCTGGTAATCCCGGCTCAGCTCCAAGATGGTGGAGTACAAAATTTTGGTGTACTCCTCCAGCTCCGGGCCGGTGAGGCCGGTGACCCGATAAAGGATATCCCGCTCCCGGTTGGAGGCGAGGATGGGGGAGTTGTTGGCTTTCTTGTAGTCGGCGATGTGTTTGACCACTTCCATGCGCTGGCGGAAGAGGGCTGCCATCTGGTCGTCGATGGTGTCCAGCTGCGAACGGTAATCATTCAAATCCATTGGTGGTGTTCCTCCAATAAAAATAAATTCCACATTGGGGGTGTGGGGGCCTCCGGCCCCCACCGGGTCTGATGCGCACCCCCGATGGGTGCGCCCCTGGCCTACTTTTCCCCCACGGGAA
>CANQCS010000124.1 GCA_947589745.1 uncultured Oscillospiraceae bacterium | reverse complement strand
GCACATTTTCGTGCGCTGGCATACCGGAAATACCGGATGGGGATATCCCCCTTTCGGACTTCCTCAATGATGCGGTAAAAGTGATCTTCCTCCCAGCAGTTATCTTCGAGATAGTCTAGCAGCCAAAGTGCCGCACCCAAAAGGAAACCGGGGGAATCGGCATACCAGTCCGCTGTGCTGCCGGGGAGCGTAGCGGCTATGGAAAGGACCCGGAGCACCGTCTCACGGTTGAAAGTATCACGGTATCGGTCACAGAGAAACTCTGTCATGGACAATGCGGCGCTCCTGCGTGTTTTCAGTTCCTCAGCAGGGACCAGAAATTTTGGCGATGACGTGCCATGACCTTTGGTGACCAGTCCCCGGTATGTATCAAACGCTTCCTCAAAAAATGGCATTCTCTGATGACGACAGCCTGCTCGTTGGCAGTGATCCGCCAGCTATCTTCCACTGTTTAGGAAGACTGTTCGTATTTTCCTCGAAGAAGGATATACAGAAAAGACAATTGCAGAACACAGAAGAAATATCCAAAGAGTGGTGAATCTGCACCATGAGCGTGAAACACCCTTTTCCATGTAATAGCTGGCTTGCATTTCTTTCGCTCTCCTGTGCTTTTTGGCGTCATTCAGCGCCGCACCTTTGGTTTACAGGAGAGAGGCCTCTCTGGGAATATCCCCGCGTCAGCGGGTTCGTTCAACCATGGTAATTGCCACGGCAATGGTCCTGACAGAACCGAAGCTGACGGTATGCGTGTTCTGATTGACTGGGTGGAGCATAACAAAGCTCCAGAAGCAATCCGGGTTGCGCAGACCGATCAGAAAACAGGTGAGGCAATTTGTGAGAATACAGTATATCCAGCTTAAGTGGATAATCCTATTCATACCGTGTTCCTTTATTGCCCATTCATTTTCCGATAGGCTTTGGGAGTGCAACCCACCTCCCGGCTGAACACGGTGAAGAAATAGTTATAGTCATTGTAGCCGCATTGCGCTGCAATCTCGGCAAGAGGGAGTTGTCTCTGATCCTGGAGCAACTCCTTCGCTTTTTCCATGCGGAGCTCACGCACTCTTGCCGCCGTACCTTGGCTGTACAGTTTGCGGGACAGCTCATAGAACTGGGTTTTCCCGATTCCCAGGGCGTGGGCCAGTTTGACTGCGTTGAGATGCTCTGTGAAGTGGGCGGAGATATAGGCATCCAGCCGGGCGGAAAGCATATCCTCCTTCAGGACCGCCATGCGTTCAAAGATGAGGTAAGAGGCCACCGCATGAAGAATGTGCGCCGCGGAGCGCACATATTGCTCCTCGATGGGGACCGCCTTTTCGAGAGCATCCCGAAGCCTGGACTCATCGATTTGTAGGGCAGAAGTAAGGCGGGAAACCATCGCAAGGCCATCCTCATTTGTCGGATAGCTGAAAACATGCCCAAACAGCAGATAGCCAACCAGCACATCGCCCACATATAGCGGCGTCACCGCCTCGGTTAGACCAGCGTGACAGCGGTAGATGTGGGTGCTGTGTTTTTTTGCGGCAATCTCACAGGCCTGTCGGTCGCAGGCCATGCACGCCTCCAGCCCCTTCATGCTGCCTCGGATCACAGAGCAGTATGGCGCCACCGAGGGCGGATAGGATACCAATTCGGAGAGGTTCTCATCGAAGACCGTGATACGGATACGGCTGATCCTATAAAAGTCCTCCAGAATCCCATGGAGTTTCTCAATGTCAAAGACAGATCTCATTACACAGCCCCCTCTTGTTGATTTGCACAATTTTTGCCAAAATAATTGTACCACAGTTTCGAACAAAATCAAAGTAAAACGAACAGTTCCCTATATTTTTTTGCTTTATATTTCTTTACAATATAGTCAGAAAGTTGAAAACCGACCGAAAAAGCGAGGAAATCGGCCATGAAAGAACTGTTAAAACAGGGTTACATCGGCAATCCGGCTCAACTTGTTACCCTGCGCCGGGTGTCGGTGGCCGAAGGGAGAGCCAGAGGCACGGAGATCATTGAGGTGAAGACGGCGGGGGGCCTGGAGTTGGACATCCTGCCAAACGCGGGACTGGACATCGGTCAGGTGCGCTACAAAGGCGTGAACATGACCTATCTCTCAAAAAACGGCTATGACTGTCCCGCAGTGATCCTGCCCTATGGAACCGAGTTCAACCACACATTTCCGGGCGGGCTGCTCTACACCTGCGGCCTTCGCAGCGCCGGCCCTGCGAACCAGGACGGCGATGAGTGGCACCCCTTGCATGGGCGTTATCACAGCTTGCCGGCAGAACAAGTCTGCACTGAGATCGACGACGGCGAGCTCGTTATAAAGGGCACCGTCCGGGAAACGGCGCTTTTCGGCCATGTGCTGGAGCTGAAACGCACGATTCGTATCCCCGGCTTCGGTGCCCGAATCACCGTGGAGGATCGCGTCACGAATCTGACGCCCCGGTCCGAGGAGTATATGCAGATCTATCACTGCAACTTTGGCTATCCACTTCTGTCAGAAAAGGCAAGATTGATCTTGCCGGAGGAACGGGAAACCGTTCCCCGCACCGACTTTGCCCGAACCGGCCTGGACCGGGCTTGCGAGTTTGACCCGCCCATCGACGGCGAGGAGGAACGGGTATTTTTCCAGAAGATGAGAAAGGATTTCCGTGCCGTTCTGCAAAACCCAGAGTTGGGCATGGAGATGACTATGACATGGAGCGGGGACACCCTTCCGATTCTGTCGGAGTGGCGCAGTATGGCCAGCGGTGATTATGTCTTGGGGTTGGAGCCGACAAATTGTTACATCATGGGCCGCAGCGACGAGCGGGAAAACGGAACGCTTCTCAAGCTGGCCCCGTTTGAGACGGTCAAGAACACCGTGACGATCCAATTCTCAATGATGGAGGACTGATGGATATGAAAAAAATGACTTTTGCACTGGCCTTCTGTAACCGCGGCTTCATGCCCGGTGAACTGATCTACGGTGCCCGCGAGGATATGATCAAGGCCGTCACCGATGCGGGCTATGACTACATCGCCATGGACGCGGAGCTGACCCGCTACGGCGGCATCGAGACCCGCGACGAGGGCCTGCTCTACGCTAAGTGGCTCAAGGAGCATGAGGGCCAGTACGACGGCGTGATCTTCTCCATGCCCATCTTTGCCGACGAGAACGGCGCTATCACCGCCCTCCAGGACGCGGGGGTGCCCATTCTTATGCAGGCTTACCCCGACGAGATTGGCAAGATGGACTTCGCCCATCGGCGGGACGCTTTCTGCGGAAAGTTCTCCGTCACCGACGTGTTCACCCAGTACGGCGTGCCCTTCACGGTGCTCAAGCCCCATGTGGTTCATCCCCTCAGCCCCAAGTTCCAGGAGAATCTGCGGGACTTCGCCGCCATCTGCCGGGTGGTGAACGGCATGAAGCGGTTTAACTTGGGCTGCATCGGTGCCCGGACCACGGCATTCAAGACCACCCGGTTCGACGAAATCGCCATGCAGAAGCACGGCATCAACGTGGAGAGTTTCGATCTCTCCGAGCTGTTCTTCAAGGTGCAGAATATGGCGGACAGTGACCCGAAGGTGGTGGCAAAGAAGGCCCGCCTGGAGGACTACACGGACTTTTCCCGTGTCCCCGAAACCAACAAGAACACCCTGGCCAAGATCTCCGTCGCCATCGATGGCTACATCGAGGAGTACCACCTGGACGCTTTGGCCCTGCGGTGCTGGAATGAGATGGAGCAGGTCCTCCGGGTGTGCCCCTGTGTGCTGCTCTCCGAGCTGAACGACAGGGGTATCCCCGCCTCCTGTGAGATCGATATGTGCTCCGCCATCACCATGCGGGCCATGGCCCTGGCCAGTGAGTTGCCCACCGCCGTGCTGGACTGGAACAACAACTACGGGGACGAGGAAAACAAGGTGATCCTGTTCCACTGCGGCCCTGTGGCCCAGAGCTTGATGACCGGGAAGGGCACTGTCACCAGCCACAAGATGTTCGACAAGACCGACCCCGGCTCCGGATGGGGGACCAACGAGGGCCGCATCAAGGCCATGCCCACCACCCTCGCCAACTGTCAGACCAAGGACGGAAAGATCATCGTCTACGCCTCCGAAGCGGAGTTCACCGGCGAGCCCATCGAGGAGAGCTTCTTCGGCTGCGGCGGTGTGTGTGAGATCCCGGACATGGAGAATAAGATGATCCGTCTGGCCAGGGGCGGCTTCAAACACCATACCAGCGTGGGCGTGGGCCACATGAAGGACATCCTGAAGGAAGCCTTTACTACCTACCTCCACTACGAGTGGGTGGACATCGACAGGGACTGAGCCATGAAGATCGCGGGATTGGACATCGGCACCACCGGCTGCAAGCTGACGGTGTTCGATGAAACTGGGCGGCAGATTGGCAAGGCATACCGGGATTACCCGGTGCGCCGGGCTGTCAGCAGCCATGAAATCGATGTCACCACCCTGATGGAGAGCGTTTGGGCGGTGATGGAGGAACTGGCGGGCCAGTACCCGGACATCGGCGGCATCGGCGTCACCAGCTTTGGGGAGACCTTTGTGATGACGGACGCCGCGGGCGAGCCGCTCCACAACGCTATGCTCTATACCGACCCCAGGGGCGCGGAGGAGTGCGCGGAGCTGACCAAAAAACTGGGAGCGGACCGCATCGCCCAGATCACCGGCCTTGCTCCCCATGAGATGTATTCCATCAGCAAGCTGATGTGGCTGAAGAAGCACCAGCCGGAGGTCTACGCCGCCGCAAAGCGGGTCCATCTTATCGAGGACTTTGTGGTTTGGCATCTCACAGGGCGGGCGCGGATCGACTACTCATTGGCCTCCCGCACCATGGCATTTGATATTCGTTCTCTCACCTGGAGCAAAGAGATTTTCAAGGCTGCCGGGATCGACCCGGCACTGATGAGTGAACCGGTCCCCACCGGGACAGCCGCAGGGACCATCACCCTGGCCGCCGCCCAGCGGACAGGGCTTGACAAAAGCTGCGTCATCGTCTCCGTCTCCCATGACCAAGTGGCCGCCGCCGTGGGAGCGGGTGCTTTTGACGGCAGCGTTGCCGTGGACGGCGCAGGAACTGTGGAGTGCTTGACTCCCATCTACGACAGCATCCCGGACATCGAAGTGATGAGCAAGGGATACTTCTCCGTGGTGCCTTATGTGGTCCCCGGCAAATATGTGGCCTACGCCTTCTCCTACACCGGCGGAGCCCTCATCCAGTGGGCCAAGGAGACCTTCGGTCAGGACAAAACCAACGCCGAGTTGGAGACCGCCTATGAGGGCGACGGCCCCACAGGACTTCTGGTACTGCCCCACTTCGCCGGAGCCGCCACTCCCTACATGGATACCGGCTCCAAAGGGGCTATTCTGGGCCTTACTACCGCGACTACGGCGGCGGAACTATACCGGGCCTGCATGGAGGGCGTGGCCTATGAAATGCGGTTGAATTACGACGCTTTAGCTGGTTCCGGCATCCGCTTCCAGAAACTCAACGCCACTGGCGGCGGGGCCCGCTCCAAGATCTGGATGCAGATGAAAGCCGATGTGATTGGCCTTCCTATCACAGCACTAGAGATGGTGGATGCGGGCACGGTGGGCAGCGCCATGCTGACAGGCATCGCAATCGGTGTATTCAAGGACCTGCCCGATGCTACCGCCCACATGGTACGGGAGATGGAAACCTACTATCCCCGCCCGGAAATGCATGAAAAATACATGAGGATATATGAGCGGTACAAGGCCGTGTATCAGGCTGTCCGTCCGTTGATGTAAAGGAGGAGTCTCTATGCTCGTTAATCTGGTGGAGATTTTGAAGCAGGCAGAGGGGAAAAAATGCGCCGTGGGTGCCTTCAATACCCCCAATCTGGAGTGCATCAATGCGGTCATCGCCGCCGCGGAAAATCTGAACGTGCCGGTCATTTTGTCCCACGCCGAGATGCACGAGGAAGTCTCGCCCCTGGCCAAGATCGGCCCGGTCATGGTGCAGGCGGCAGAGCGGGCGAGAGTCCCCGTCTGTGTTCATCTGGACCACTGCGGGACGCTGGACTATATGCGGAAGGCGCTGGAATTGGGGTTCACTGGCGTGATGTATGACGGCAGCACGTTGCCCTATGCGGAGAACCTGGCCAACACCCAAAAGGCCGTGTCCATGGCAAAGCTCTTCGGCGCGGGCGTGGAAGCGGAGTTGGGGGCGCTGGCCTCCCGTGAGGGCGGCACGGCAAATTCCTCCGGCCCGGTATATACCGACCCCGACGAGGCCGTGGCTTTCTGCAAGGAGACAGGCATCGACGCCCTCGCTCCCAGCTTTGGCACCGCCCACGGCATTTACAAGTCCAAACCGGTGTTGGATCTGTACCGGGTAAAGGTCATTGCGGAGAAGACCGGGCTGCCTCTGGTCATGCACGGAGGCAGCGGCGTGAGCCCGGAGGATTATCGTACCGGGATCAAGAACGGACTGCGGAAGATCAACTACTACAGCTATATGTCCAGGGCGGGGGTAACCGCCGTGCGGGAGTTGCTGGCAAAGGAGGATGTGACCTTCTTCCACGACTTGGCGCTGGCGGCGCAGAATGCAATGGAGGCCGACGCAGAAAAGGCCATGCGGGTTTTTGCCGGACTGTAAATAAAAAGGAGGACTGCACCATGCGGAAAGTAAAAATAAACCAAGGCTGGCAGTTTTGGAAAGATGGGCAGGAGCAGAAAAAGCAAGACATCACTCTGCCCCATGATGCAATGATCCTGGAATCGCGTCAGCCCGATTTGGACAAAGGCAACGCTACCGGCTTCTATCCCGGCGGCAAGTATATCTATGAGAAAAAGCTGTACGGCGAGACGGCGTTCGAGGATCAGACAGTCCTCGTGGAGTTCGAGGGCGTCTATATGAAGTCCCGCATCACCCTCAACGGGGAGGAAATTGGAGGGTGGGTATATGGCTACACCAATTTCTATGTGGATCTGAGCGGCAAGCTGAACATCGGCAGGGACAACGTGCTACGTGTGGAGGTGGATAACTCCCTCACCCCAAACTCCCGTTGGTATTCCGGCAGCGGCATCTACCGTGATGTGAACCTCTATGTCGGGGATCGTCGGCATATCGAACCGGATGGCATCAGGGTCAAGACCATCTCCTATGACCCTGCCATCGTGGAAATCGATGTAGCTTCCACAAAAAGCGATGCTGCCGAAGTGGAGGTCAGCGTCTACGAGGACGGTCGGCTGGTCGCCAACGTATCCGGTATTCAAAACACCATCACTATCCCTGGCGGAAAGCTGTGGAGCGCCGAGGAGCCGAATCTGTACCAAGCAGTGGCAATCATCAAGAAAAACGGCGTGGAGCTGGATCGGGCGGAGTGCCGTTTCGGTATCCGAAAGCTGGAATGGGATGCCCAGCACGGCTTGTGCGTTAACGGCAGGACTGTGAAGCTCAAGGGCGGCTGTGTCCACCATGACCATGGCCCGCTGGGTGCTCGTTCCTATGACAAAGCAGAGTTCCGCAGGCTGAAAACGCTGAAGGCTCTCGGCTACAATGCCATCCGCTATTCCCATAACCCCACCAGCCGGGTGTTCCTGGACATCTGCGACGAGCTGGGCCTGTATGTGCTGGATGAGACCTTTGATCAGTGGAAGCTGCCCCAATCCACCTATGACTATGCCATTTACTTCGATGCTGAGTGGAAAAAGGATATAGAAGCCCTGGTCAGAAAGGACTACAGCCACCCCAGCGTGATCATGTACTGCGTAGGCAACGAGATCACCGACACCGGCCTGCCCCACGGCGCTCTGATCTGTGGCATGATTTCCGGCTTGATCAAGAGTCTGGACGATACCCGGCCCACCACCATTGCCATCAATTCCATGCTGTCGGTGCTGGCCGCTAAAATGGCGGAGAGCAAGGCGGCCCAGGCTGAGGGGAAAACCATGGGCAGTGCCGAGGTCAACGATCTGGTGACCCTTCTGCCTAAGATCCGTGCGTCCATCACCCCGGAAAGCCTGGAAGCGCTGATTGGAGAGTGCGTGAAAAAGGTGGACATTGTGGGTTACAACTACGGAGAGAACTTGTATGAGGGAACTCACGTCTTAGCGCCCGAACGGGTCATTTTGAGTACTGAGACCTTCCCCAAGGCAATCGGAACAAACTGGCCTATGGTGGAGAGTACCCCTTGGGTGATTGGCGACTTCATGTGGACAGCATGGGACTATCTGGGCGAGGCCGGCGTAGGCCAACCCATGTACGGCGTCAAGCAGGCCCCCTTCTCCAAGTCTTACCCCTGCCAGAGTGCTGATATCGGAGCGGTGGACCTGACCGGCCTGCCGGAGACCTTTGCCTATTATGTTTCTATCCTCTGGGGCTCATACAAGAAACCATATATCGGTGTTCGTCCGGTAAACCACAGCGGCGAGGATTATACCATTGGCGCTTGGCGCATGACGGACGCTATCCACAGCTGGGCATGGGCCGGCTGCGAGGGAAGGATGGCTGAAATCGAGGTCTACAGTCCGGGCGACCATGTGGAACTGCTCCTCAATGGCAGGTGCGTTGGCACCGAGAAGCTGACTGCCTGCAAATGCGGATTTCATACGGAGTACGCCCCCGGCAAGCTGGAGGCCGTGGCCTATGACGCCGAAGGAAAAGAAATAGGTCGGGATGGTCTGGTGAGTGCCGGAGAGGAGACTGTCCTTAGCCTGTTGCCAGAGGATACTTCCATCAAGGCCGACGGCGATGATCTGGCCTACATCGCAGTGCATATTACAGATCGAAACGGAACTCGGAAGATGCTCTCTGACCGAAAAGTGACGATTTCTGTGGAAGGCGCCGGTATCCTGGAGGCTGTGGGCAGCGCCCAACCGGAGACCGAGGAACGCTTCAATTCCGGCAGCTACACAAGCTATTACGGGCGAATGATTGCGATTGTCCGCTC
>CANQCS010000123.1 GCA_947589745.1 uncultured Oscillospiraceae bacterium | reverse complement strand
GCGGCGTTGGCCAGCTCGGCGATCTTGCCGGTCTCCAGGGTCAGGGGACGGCCCGCCAGGTCCATGGTGTACTTGCGGTAGTTGGGGAACTGCTTCTTGGTGATGATGGTGGACATAGTGTGCTCCTTTTCTTTTGATATTGATTCGGGAGCCGCCTTTTTTAGCACTTGATCCGGGACCCGATGGACTCGGGCCCCCGATCAACTGCTAAAAAAAGTGACTGGCTCCCGGCGGGGAAACAGGGGGACCGCGAGATAGAGGAAGGCGGGGAGAAGGACCTGCCCTCTCCCCGCGCAGTCTTCTTACTTACGGATCCCCAGCTTGGCGATGAGGGCGCGGTAACGCTCGATGTCCTTCTTGGCCAGATAGTCAAGGAGGCTGCGGCGCTTACCGATCATCTTGTACAGTCCGCGGCGGCTGTGGTTGTCGTGGATGTGTACCTTCAGGTGCTCGGTGAGCTGGTTGATGCGCTCGGTGAGGATGGCAACCTGGACCTCGGGGGAGCCGGTGTCGCCTTCGTGGGTACGGTTGGCCTCAATAATAGCGGTCTTCTGGTCTTTCTGCATCATAGTTGTGTTCCACCTTTCATAAACATTCTCCGCGAGCCGCGCCGGGGCAGGTGCCGCCACGGGCGAGGCAGGGGAAGGGGTTCTGCGCGAATTCACGCACTTCCTTACTATAGCACAGTTCAAGGGTATTGTAAAGAGAAATTTCGGAAGTTATACCGAAAACAGGCAGGAAATCTTGTGCAATCCGCTGTCATCCTTTTTCTTGAAAGAAAAAGGATCAAAAAGAACTTTTACCTTCGCTACCGGGACTCTGCGAATTTTGGTTTTCCGCACGGTGACGGCGGATGGCGGTGGTCGAAGATGGTACAGGCAGTTTTTCGCGGTTGTCCGGCTACGACACACGTAAAAGCCCTGCCGTTCTTCTGGACGGCGGGGCTTTTACGTGAAGATTGACAATCCGTGTCGGATATGGTATGATAATGATGCCCCGAAAGGGGTAAGGGCGCCGCGGAATCGCGTCCCCATATGACAACGGCGGCGGTTCAGCTACTCCACCTGAAAAGGGGGGAGCGTCATGCCGATTATCCTGACCTTCCATGTGAAGCAATTCACCGTGACGATCACGATAAAACGCAGGAACCGCCACTCGGCCCAGTGACGGTTCCTGTCTTTTTAAGATAGTTTCCCTTACTCCGGGCTGAACCGCTTGCCGGGGGTGCGAGGAAGCGGTGCCCTTCTATCTGTAGTATACCCCACAGAGCTTGCCTTGTCAAGCTCTGTTTTTTTGCACAAATGATTTCTTGAAAATTTTCTGATTTGACGTTGCACGGAAGTGTGCAACTTTTGGGGTGTTTCAGCCATATATGTAGCGATGTTTTCGTTACCATATCTAATCTGTAAAGGAGAATGCACAAATGCAACGGACCAGCAACTATCAGCTTCCCACTTGGGAAAAGGACGACCGGATCATGATGGAGGACTTCAACGGGATGACGGAGAAGCTCGACGTCAACCTGGCGGAGGCCAAGAGCGTGGCCGACGGGGCCAAGACCACCGCCGAACGGGCCGAGGGGAAGGCCGACGCCGCCCAGGCCACCGCCGACGCCGCGCAGGGCAAGGCCGATGCCGCCTACTGCCCGGACAACAAGCCCTACGCCCTGGGGCGGTACAGGGGCCTCCTTGTGGAGCAGACAATCGACGTCGGTTTCAAGCCCTCCGCCGTGCTGATCGGAGAATGCAACACTTCTGGTTCCATCTTCACGGGGGCCGTGGACCTGTCCCTCCACTTTGCCAACAGCGGGTACACTGTCCAAAAGTTCCTCAACTTCACCGACAACGGATTCTCCCTGGAAAATCAGTCCGGCCAGGATATTCCTCATGTCAATTTCAGCGGTGAAAACTACCTGTATATCGCGTTCCGTTAAGCGGCGGAACGGGAAGGACCCCAGGGCCGAAGCCCTGGGGTCTTTCTTAATGGGGTTTGCGATGCGCAGGGAACAAACAGTTTTTTCTTTGGATCAGCTTACCTCAACGGTGACGTTCGTCAGGGTGTAGCTGAGTTCCGCAGAGCCAGCCGGGTTGGGATCGGCCGCCTTGTTGGTGAACGTAACCTTAAAGTTCAGGGTCATCGTCTTGGAACCATCGGGAGCAGTCCAGTCGGGATCAGGCTCGATCTGTACGGTGGTCCCCCACTTGATGGAATCGGTGAAGAGGGTGTCCGCGCCAGTCACGGTGTCACTCGTGCCAGTGATAGCAGTCTTGATAGCGTCGGCCAGGTCACTGAGGCTAGTCTTCCCGCCGGTAAGTTCAACCTTGGTCACAGCATCCACGGCTTTGCCGAGCGTTTCCTGAATGAGAGCAAGATCGTAATCGGCAGCCTCCTGGGGAGTCGCCTGACGGACGTTAACCCTGACAACCGTGTCGTCGCCGCCGTTCACTCCCTTAAAGGTAAGCAGTTTGACCCCAGCGCCAGCAGACGTCCGGGTCTTCTCACCCTCCGAAGTGCTCAACGGATCTTCGGTGTTCGTGTCATAATAGGATCCCTTGGCGGCAACGAGGAAGGTGTGCCAATGGCTGCTTGAAGTGAACGCACTCAAACCAGCGCTAGTGGTAATCAGGTCATAGGAGTTCTCCCCGGAACCAGGCACCAGCTTCATCGGGTTGGCTGTGTAATCAGAATTCAGCATCAGGGTGACCTTCGCGCCCTGTTTGCCCACGGAGGCGTAGCTGGCAGCCTTGTCGGCGTAGCCGCTGCCGCCTTCCCACGCAGTGATATGCACCGTGTGAGTCGACGTGGGCACACCCTGTTTGAGGGTTGTAAGCTTCGGGCTGACCTTCGGATCCTGAGCCAGCTTCTCAAACTTCGCGAGAGCGTCCACGGCGGCCTGCATATTGTTGGCGGTTCCGACACTGGGAGCCGTAGCCTCGGTCGCAGTCTTGTCAACAGCGGTCTGCACCAGGGTCACATACTTGATGACGTCGGTCATCGCGTCCACGGTATCCTTCAGCAGGTCAACGATCTTCTGGTCGGCAGCCAGCTCCGCCTCGAAGGTCTCAGCGGTGAACTTGCTGTTAGACTGCATGAGGTACAGCTTGGTCTCCAGAGGATTGGCCTCCAGAGCGGCCAGGGCGTCGATGATACCCACCTTGGTGTACATGCTGGGGTTCGAGGCCGGAACACGGGTCTCCACCTTAGTGCTCACCATTTCATCGTACTGCGGGGTAGCCTTGTGATTGAACGTCTGCACCGCAGTAGCAAACCGCAGCAGAGCCTTCTTAAGGTTGCTGGAGCCGTCGGTCTTCTCGTAGTCCTCCACACATGCCTTCACGTTGGCGTCGATGGTCTTGCCGGGCTCGGTGGTGATGTCGCCGCTGTACGCGAGCTTCGTACCAGCAGCCTGACGGGCCTCCAGATAGGCGATCAGGGGCTCGTACATACCGGAGATAGCGCTCTCGATAGCGGACTCATTGGCGTTGTAGTCATCACGGGTGGTCGGTTCAACGATCACCTTCTTGAAGGTGGCCCAGGCAGTGGACAGGTTGGCCAGGATGGTGTCGGTATCGGTCTCGGTCTTCCACTTCTTGATATCGGCAACAGCCTTGGTCCAGTTGCCGTCATCCAGCTTGTCGGCCAGGGCGCTGTCGTCGGCGTCCGTGACCAGCTTGTCGTAGGCGGCGATGGCGGCCTTCTTGGCGGCAGCCTGTTCCTCAGCGGACTGAGGCACAGCACCTTCCCGGGTCTCGCCCTCTGTGACGATGTACCAATTGTCAACGATACCCTCGACAGCCTCGTACACGGGCTGGACTTCGGCCAGGATCTTCTCCACAGCGGCCTTCTTGTCCTCGGCGGCCTTCTTGGCGGTGGCGTCCATGTCGGCGACATAGCACTCCCACTCGCCGGTGGCCTCGTCGAGGTCCTTCTTAGCCTGGATGGCCTCCTTCACGTTGTCATGGTTGATTTTAGCGTCCTTGGACAGGTCCTTGGAACCGCCAGCAGCGTAGGCGAACAGACCAGCCGCAGGCACATTCCCGTCGTCAGTGACATTTTTATGGTCAGCACGGGTGAGAGCGCCGGTGACCTTGGTCAGAGTGGTCTCGTCCAGGGTGTCGTCCACAAGGCCCTCGGAGGTGTTGGCGGTCTTGTAGTCGATAGCGGCCTGATACAGGGCAGCCTTGGCCTCCCGAGTGGCAGCCTCAGCAGCCTCTTTTTCAGCCGTAGTGGCGGTAGTGCTCTTCTTGATTTCCCTCTCAGACGCCAGAGCGGCCTGATACTCGGCGTCAGCGTCGATCAGGGCCTCAGCCAGCTTGGCACCCTCAGTGACAGCGGCCTTGGCGATGGCAGCCTCAACGGCGGCCTTGGCCTCGACGTACTCAGCCTTGAGCTCGGCGTTCTCGGCGGTGTTCAGCTTGGCGCCGTACTTGCTATCGACAGTGTCAAAAGCGGCCTTGGCGGCAGTCAGCTTCTCCAGAGTGCCGTCGGCGACAGCCTCGTTACCCTGGGTGATGGCGTCCTTAACAGCCTTGACGACGTCGGCGTTGGCCAGCTTGGCCTGGGCGGCGGCGATGGCGTCCTCGGCCTCCTTGACGGCGGCCTTCTCGTCGGCGTTCAGCTCGGTGGTCTCGGCGGCAACGGCGTCGTCGAGGGCCTTCTCAGCGGCGGCCAGGGACTCGGCGGTGGCGTCGGTCTTGGCAGCGGCCTCCTTGGCGGCCTTCACAGCGGCGGCGATGGTGTCGCGGATCTCAGCCTTCTCAACGGGAGCGAGGGTGATCACAACAGTGATGGTGGCGGAAACGTTGCCAATGCTCAGGGTGACCTCAGCGGTGTAGGTGCCGTCCGCGTTCAGGGTGACGTCACCAACGGTGACGGTCACCCCGGAAGCGGTGGTGCCAGAAGCCATCATAGTGATGGCGGCGGACTGGGGAACGACAACGTGAGCGCTGCCGCCCACCAGCATGTCGGTCAGGGCGTCGGCCATGGTGGCATAGGGGCCACGGCCGTCGGTCAGCCAGTAGTAACCATCCTCATCGGGACCCTGGATGGTCAGCTGGGTGGTGGTGCCATTCTGATCGAGCAGGTTCTGAGCATCCGTCAGCTCCTGCTTCTTGTCGTTCAGTTCCTTCTGCTCATCGGCAGTGAGGGTGGTGTCCTTCAGGAGCTCGTCGATGTCGTCGATGGCATCCTGCAGGGTCTCCTTGGTGGGATTCTCCGCATTCAGAGCGTCTTCAGCGGCGTCAATGGCGTCCTGGACGGGGTCGTCGCTCTTGGCGGTGACGGTGACGGTGACGGCGTCGGTACCGGCAGCGATCTCAGCGCCATAGATCCAGCCCAGATCCTGGCCGGCGACGGTGCCGAGGTCCTGACCCTCGACCTTCACGTCCGTGGTGCCGACGGTGACCTTGACGGTGACGGCGGTGCTGGACTTGACGGTCACGGCGCAGATGCCCTCGCCGATGTCGGCGGTGGCGGTGGTGCCGGTCAGGGGGATGGTCTTGTCGGTGGTGCCGTCAGCCTTGGTGAGGATGACATAGGCATCGGTGACCAGACCGTTGGTGCTGTCGGTGTAGGTCAGGGTGCGGGTAGCAGCGGGCAGGGCCTTGATGGCGGCCTCCAGCTTGGTCTGCGCGTTCTCAAGGGCGGTCTTGTCGGCGCCGGTGGGAGCGGGATCAGCGGCCAGGGCGGCCTTCACCAGGGCCAGAGCGGCCTCCAGGTCGGCCTTGGTGTTGGCCGCGATGGCGGCGTCAACCTTGTCCAGGAGGTCAGCAACATCCTTGCTGATGGTGGTGACGGCGGGCAGGCAGCCGGCCCAGACGGTCTGCGCATAGTCGCGGACGTAGGTGGCGGCCTTGTAGTACTCGTTGAAGGAGACGGCGTAGATGACCTCACCGGCGTTGTTGTAGGCCACCAGGACCTCGTTGCGGCCGGCAGTGCCATCGGTGTACAGCTCGTTGTACTGAGACTTGGTGTAGTCAGCAGCGGCGCCGGGGAGATCCTTGTTCTGAGCCAGGGCGGTCTGAACAGGCACATCCGCGGTCAGGGTCGGATAACCGGCAACATAGCTGTCGTAACCATAGGACAGGGAGTAGAGCTTGCTGTTGGCGGTGACAACCTTGGCCTCGGGCACATCGGTGGCGGAGATGCCGATCTCGCCGGTAACGGTGTTGTACACCACGGGATCAACGCTGGCCCAGTTGTTCTCCCAGGTAGCGGTGCTCTTGGAGATGTAGCCAACCAGGAAGTTGAGGCCGGCCATCTCGCTCTGCTTGACGGGACGGATGCTGTAGGTGCCGGGGGCGGTGGCGAGCTCGGTCAGGTAGTACAGGCCGGGAGCAACACCGACAATGCCTTCGGCGGCGGACTCATACCAGCCCAGCGTGGAGGCGGTCAGGTTGACGGGAACGTCCTCCTGATACTCGCCGGTGCCGCGGATCATGTCCACGTACTCCATGACGATGCCGCTGCGGACGTCATCGAAGTAGGGGATGAAGACGACCTCGGTGGCGGACATGTTGGTGGCGTAGGTGTCGTTCAGCTCGACCACGACCACGTTGGCGGTGTAGTACTCAACACCGGCAGCGGTGCGGGACAGAGTACCGACAGCGTACACGTCCTCGATGTACTTGGCATCAATGGCGGGGATGTTCTTGTAGCCCACATACTCGCGGACGCCGGTGTTGATGGTAGTACCAGCGGCGTTCTTGAAGTTGTAGACATAGTAGTAAGTGGTGTTGGACAGAGCGCTGACGTTGGTGGTGGTGAGAGCGGCACTGTTATAGGCACCGGTAGTGGGATAGACGGTGCTGTACTTCGTGCCGGAAACCGTCAGCTGGTTGCCGCCAGTAATCGGAGCGCCGGGGATGGCGTTGTTGGCGGTAGCGATCATGGCCACCTTCTGGCTGTAACGGTAGACCTGGTCCACGGGAGTCAGGACGCCGTTCTCCAGGTTGGCGACGATGGTGTGGATGTCATCGGTGCTGCCGGAGTTGACGTCCGTGTTGCCGTCATCGTCGATGCCAGCGAAGAAACGGAGCGCGCCCCAGTTGTTGTTGAGGGTGGAGACGGTGGGAGCCACGAAGTAGCTGCCGCCGGCGGTGACATCCTGCATCTGGAGGGAGCCGCCGATGTAGGCGCGGACAGCGTACTCAGCACCGGCCTTGAGGTTGTTGTACCAGCCGTCGGTGAGGAGCACGAACTGGCCGTTGTCGCCCTCGGTGAAGGCAGCCAGGTTGCCGTACAGGTCAAAGTACAGGGTGTAGGTGGTACCGCTCACCAGGTTGTCCACATAGGAGGAGAGCACGTTGTTGTGCGTGTGAACAGCGGACTCGTCATAGGTGGTGCCGTCGGTGGTGGTAGCCTGATAGGCGGAGCGGTTGACGCGGTCGATCTTGGCGGTGGCGGACTTGGCCAGCTGAGCGCGGGCGTTGCCGTCGATGGAGGCGTAGATGACCACATCGCCGTCGGCCAGCTCACCCTCGCCGTCGTTGACGACCTTGCTCCAGGTGCGGTTGACATAGTCAGCCTCGGAGGCGGCAAAGGCCTTGTCGACGACGATATTGGTGGTGCTGCCGATCTTGCTGACGACGCCCACGGTGTAGACAGTCTGCATGACATAGTCAGCAGCGCCGTCGTCGTTGACGTCGACAGCCTTCAGGTAGTTGCCCAGGCCGTTGTAGGTGATGTCCTGCTTGGCAGAGGTGGCGGTGAGGTAGTTGGTCACGAACTGCGTGAAGGACATGTAGTCGGAAACATCACCGCGGTTGACGGTGGTGTACACATACACCTCGCCCACACTGTAGACAGTGTGCTTGTCGGCCTTGGTGAAGATGGTGGAGATGTTGGCGTAGTCATAACCGGTGGGATCCATAGCGGAACCGGCGGTGATGCTCTTGGTGTACTTCCAGTCCTTAGCGGTGAAGGGATCCCAAGCGGTCTTGGCCAGGGCCTCAGCCTTGACGGAAGCGTAGGTGACCTCGGTGGTGGTGCCGTCCGCGTTGACGAGCTCCAGCTTGCTGTTGTCCGCATTGCCGTTGGCGTAGAACATGGTCTTGGCTGCGTACTCAGTGAGCTTCATCTCAATGACGTACTCCATGCGGACGTTGGTGGTGTAGGAGGAAGTCTCAACGTTGCTGTAGTTGATGTACTTCTGAGCGGTGGCGGTGGTCATGCCGTCGAGAGTGGCGATGCTGGTGACCTCAGCGCCGTTGTTCTCATACACCTTGTTCAGATCCTTGCCGTTCTCCTTGCTGTAGAGGGAAGAGGTAACAAGGTCATAGCGGGTGCTGCCGGCGGCGGGGATGAGGTACGCATAGCGCATCTCGCCGATGTCGGCCAGAGTGGTGGTGGTGTTGATGGTGTAGTCACCCATCTGGGTACGGCCGGCGGCCATGGGAGTGGCGGCCTTGAGGTCGGCGTACTCGTTGCCGGTGATGACGCCATAGCACTTGGCCATCTTGAAGATCTTGCCGGCCAGGGTGTCAGTGCCCTCGACATAGTCGCGGGTAATGGCGTTGTAGGTGACTACCTTGCAGAGCATGGTGCGGAGCAGGAGCTCGGCGACCAGCTGGCGCTGGGCGGGCTGGGCCAGGACGGTAGAGGTGATGTCCTTGGTGATGCCCAGCTTCTGCGCGGTGGCAGCGGTCTGGATGCTCCAGTTCTTGCCGGTGAACTCACCGTTCTTGTCGTAGCCAAGAGCGCGGAGCATGGTGGCGAGGACTTCGTAACCGGTGATCTCACGGTCGGGGGCGAACTGGCTGTTGCCGACGCCCTTGTAGATCTCGGCGTTGGCGCAGTAGCCGACATAGGGCTCAGCCCAGGCGGCAATGTGGTCGGTGAAGAACTTGGAGGCGTACTGCTTGTACAGGCTGGCCTCACTGTCATCGACATCGCCGGTATTGATGCGATAAAGGATGGCAGCAACTTCAGCGCGGGTGATGCTCTTGGTGGGCTCGAACGTGTTA
>CANQCS010000122.1 GCA_947589745.1 uncultured Oscillospiraceae bacterium | reverse complement strand
CCCTGCCGCTCTCCCCGAGTGCCTCCTTGTCGCTATTGCTCTTTCTATTCCTGCTGATTCAAAGGGATAACCATATATTTTAATTGTAGTTGTTGGGGGCCGCAGGCCAAAAATCATAATCGGTCCAGGTGTGGTCCGCGCCGATGGCTTCGTCGCTGATCAAAAAATACTGGGTGCTTGTCTTCTGGTCGTCCCAGGTGGCGTCCATGTTGTACCACTGGCCGTCCACCTTCACCTTGTTCCAGGCGTGGGTCACACCCTCGCTGGACCAGCCGATGATCCGGATGCAGTCGATGCCCGCCAGATAGCACATCAGATCCACGGCGTCGGCGTACCCATCGCACACCGCCGTGCCGTCAATGAGGCACCCGGCGGCGGTGTGGGACCTGGCCCCCTGCAGCTTGTACTCGGTGTGGTCCCCCACATAGTCGTGGATTGCCTTCACCAGTTCATACTCGCTCATGGACGGTTCCGCCACAGACGCCAGCGCGTGCTTGGCGGCGTTGCCCAGGGCTACCTGCTCGGCGCTCATCACATCGCCCGTGCGCCCCTCCATGACGGCAATGACCTGGGAGGAATCGCAGTAGGTGGGCTGGAAGAGCAGCAGGCCGTCCCCCGCCACAGTGCAGGTGGGGATGTACACGTCGCTGAGCGGGAAGGAGATGCCCTGATCGTAGCGGTTGATGCTCTTTTTCAGCGCCTCCTCCTGGCCAACGGGCACGTGGATGGTGATGGTGGGGGCCAGCCCCCGGGTGGCCAGCGCCAGCTTGGCCGCCAAGTCGTCCTCATCGGTAACGGTGATCTCCTCCACCAGCTCCGTGGCCGGGCCGTTCTGGAAAGACTTCTTCGGCGTAGCCTGGCTCCCGCCGATGACCCCGGCGGCCTCCAGCTTGGCCCGGAGGGTGATGCCCTCCCCTTTCACCACGCAGTCCAAGGCGTCCAGGCAAATGACCGCCACGTCCGCCCGGTAGAAGCCTAGGCCTGACGGATAGTCCAGCTTAGCCTCCTTGGTGGTGGGATAGGGGTCCTTCCAGCTCACGCTGGTGTAGCCCAGGGCCCGGAGGATCAGGGTCAGGAACTGGTCCAGGCCGATGTCACTGGCCGTGCCGAAGGCGGTGTCGGAGACACCCTTGGTGATCTCGTGGTAGTAGGCGTAGCCGATGTAGCTGTCGGCCCACCCGGCATCCTGGAAGTAGTGGAAGTAGTCGGCCAGCACGGCCTCCCGCTCCCCGCCCAGCAGGCGCACCAGCATGGTGACGGCCTCGCCCCGGCTGGGGGTCCGCGCCAGAGCAAAGTCCGGGCTGCCGTCGGGCAAAGTGCCCACGCCCCGGAACAGCCCTAGGGCGTACAGCTCCTCCGCCGCAGCCTGTCCGGCGGCAATACGGGCATTGAGATTTCCGGCGGCGAAGGCGGTGGCGGTCAGCTGCACGCACAGCAGCAGCGCCATCAGGACGCCGGAAATACGGAATAAAGCTCTTTTCATGGTTCCTCCTCGCCGCAGTACGGCCTTTTGTATATTTCCCGAATATTATAACAGCTTTTCTTGGTTTTGTCCACGGTTTTTATTCGACAATATCTCCCAAGCAGGGGTGTGGGGGCGCAGCCCCCTAATGCTGTCAAAAGGGGCCTCCGGCCCCTTTCACCTCTTTATCTTCTCGCAGCTCCGCCGCGCACCCTGGGTTACTTTTTGTGCAAACAAAAAGTAACCAAAAAGTTGCCAGCCCTACGGGCTGGACCCCCTTAAAATTTTTTGATTAGTTTTGCGCTCCCCCTTTGGTTGGTCTGGCCTAAACCGGGCCGGGTCCCGTGTATGGGGCGCTACGGCTACGGTTAGTATGTCCCCAGGGAGAGTGAAGCGCTGGTGCAGGGGCTTATTGGGTGCGTTGATCGTTTTTCCGTAGACGTACTGCTGGTTGCTCCGTTCCACTACGCAATTGATGGCGCGGTGCTTGTCGGTTTTAGATGAGACTCGTGTACTTGCGAGGTAGGCAGCATCGCACGAAGGGTAAGTGGCACCCCGAACGTGGAGCGAGCCGAGGGATTTTTGCTGGTATTACTTGTGGACATACTGAAACAGCCGCTTCGCCCCTATACACGGGACCCGGCGCGGTTTAGGCCGGACCAACCAAAGGGGGAGCGCAAAACAAAATAAAAAATGAGGAAAGATTTTTAAGAAAACCTTGGTTTTCTTAAATGCCCTTTTGGGTACTTTTCCGGCACGGGAAAAGTACCCCAGGGGTGCACCCATCGGGGGTGCACATCAGACCCGGTGGGGCCGGAGGCCCCCTTGCACCAGTGTTTGAAGCAGCATCATATCCTGTCCAACGAAAAGGCGGCCCGCACTTCCGTGCGGACCGCTTTTCATTCAAAATTGTTTTATAGGTGATTTTGGGACGTTGCGCCTCCGCGCGTTGGTCCGGCCCTCGGGCCGAATCTCCCCGGCGGCGATCAGCGACCGCTTGGTGAGCGCCGGTCCCACCAGCTCGTACACCAGCACCGAGAACAAAACCACACTCCGCACCATGGCCCCGTCCGAGAGCTGCTGGGCGGTCAGCGCCATGCCCAGGGCCACGCCGGCCTGAGGCAGCAGGGTGATGCCCAGGTGCTTGCGGATGTTGTCGCTGCAGTGGGTCAGGGTGCAGCTGCCGTAGGCCCCGAAGTATTTGCCCAGGCTCCGGGCGATGATATACACCACCCCCACCAGCAGCACCAGGGGGTTGGAGAGGATCTTCAGGTTCAGCTCCGCCCCAGAGAGCACAAAGAACAGCACGAACAGCGGCGCTGTCCACCCGTCCACGCGCTCCATCAGCTCCTCGGAGAAGTCGCAGATGTTGCAGAACACCGTGCCGGTCATCATGCACACCAGCAGCAGGCTGGAGCCCACATGGACGCCGCCCACGTCGAACTCCGCCATGGACAGGCCCACCGTCAGCAGCACAAAGGCGATGGAGATAGTCAGGCGCTTGCTGCGGGAGAAGAAATACTTCTCCACCCGGTAGAGCACCCATCCCGCCGCGGCGCCCAGCAGCAGGGACATGGCAATCTCGATAAGCGGCTCCACCAGCACGGTGACCACGCTGACCCGCCCGCTCTCCAGGGCGGACGCCACGCCGAAGGAGGCGGCAAAGAGCACCAGACCCACCGCGTCGTCGATGGCCACCACCAGCAGCAGCAGCTTGGTCATGGGGCCGTCGGCCTTGTACTGGCGGACCACCATCAGGGTGGCCGCCGGGGCGGTGGCCGCGGCGATGGCCCCCAGGGTGATGGCCGAGGGGATGGAGATCACCTGGGGCGCAGCAAGGTGGAGCCCCACCAGGGCGATGTCCACCAGGACGGTGGTCACCACCGCCTGGAGGATGCCCACGGTGATAGCCTGCTTCCCCATGTGCTTCAGCTGCTCCAGACGGAACTCGTTGCCGATGGTGAAGGCGATGAAGCCCAGGGCCACCTGGGAGATGATATCCAGGGAGGCCACCTCGGCCTCCGTATTGAAGCCCAGGCCGTGGAGGTTCAGCGCACCGATCAGGTAGGGCCCCAGCAGGAGCCCCGCCACCAGGTAGGCCGTGACGGCGGGCAGGTTCAGCTTTTTGGCCAGGCGGGACATGAGCAGCCCGCCCACCAGGGACAGGGACAGTTGGATCAGGATTTGCATGAGTATAGATACACCTCGATAGTCTTCAAATTGGCGCAGAGCGTATCATAGCACGACGGCCTCCAAACCGCAACACCGGCTTTTTGAAAAAATCACCAAAAAGGGCCCCCGCCCCCGCCGCCGATTTTCTCCCGGCGCCGCCCCGGCATTGACAGGCGGGCGGAAAAACAGTATGATGATAGCTGTGAAATTACAACCCTTGCGGCGCTCCCTCTAGTATTTGCGCCATTGGAGAGACTATGAAAGATTATTTTGACCTGCATCTGCCGGACAACGACATCCGCGCCATCAGCAGCATCGGCCTGGCCCACCTGGGGGACGCGGTGTACGAGCTGCTGGTGCGCTCCTGGCTCTGCGCCCACGGGAAGGCCACCGGGCGGGGCCTCCACCAGGCGGCGGTGGAGCTGGTCCGGGCCCACGCCCAGGCGGAGCGGGCGGAGAAGATCCTGCCCCTCCTGACGGAGGAGGAGCTGGCGGTCTACAAGCGGGGCCGCAACGCCCACGTCCACACCATCCCCCACAGCGCCAGCCGGCCGGAGTACCTGAAGGCCACCGCCCTGGAGTGCCTGCTGGGATATCTGTATCTGCGGGGCCGCCGGGAGCGGATCAACCGGCTCTTCGCGGCCATGATGGAGGAGGAGAACGATGCCACTTGACGCCGTATGCCTGGCGGGCGTGGTGCGGGAGCTGCGGGAGGCCGTCACCGGCCTCCGCATCGACAAGGTCCAGCAGCCCGCCCGGGACCAGGTCCTGCTGACCCTCCGGGGCAATAAGAAGCTGCTGCTCTGCGCCGGGGCCAGCCAGGCCCGCATCCACCTGACCGCTATTTCCCGGGAAAATCCCGCTGTGCCGCCCATGTTCTGTATGCTGCTGCGGAAGCACCTGGGCGGCGGCCGCATCGCGGAGATCACCCAGCCCGGCCTGGAGCGGGTGGTGGACGTGGCCGTGGATATGATGGACGAGCTGGGGGAACCGGGGCGGCGGCACCTCATTCTGGAGTGCATGGGCCCCCGGTCCAACCTGCTGCTCACCGACGGGGAGAACCGCATCATCGAGTGCCTGCGCCGGGTGGACCTGGAGATGAGCCCGGACCGGCAGGTGCTGCCCGGCCTCTTCTACCGCCTGCCCCCTGTTCAGAGGAAGGCGGACCCGCTGGAGACGGACGGGGAGGCCTTCGACCGCCTCCTGGCCCAGGCGGGGCCGGAGCCGGAGGCGGCGGCGTTCCTGCTGGAGAGCTTCTTCGGCCTGTCGCCGCTGCTCTGCCGGGAGCTGGCCTTCCGGGCCTGTGGCAGCGGCGGCGCCCGGCTTCTCACTTGGGAGGACCGGCAGCGCCTCCGGGACGCCTTTCTGGAGTGGCGGGGGGCCGTCCGGGAGGAAAACTTCCTGCCCTTCCTGCTGACCCGGGACGGACAGCCCGCGGACTTCTCCTACCTGCCCATCCTGCAATACGGCGGCGCCATGGAGGGGGAGCGGTGGGACGCCTTCTCCCCCATGCTGGACGCCTTTTTCGAGACGCGGGAGAAGCTGGAGCGGACCCGGGCCCGGGGCAGGGCCCTCCACACCGCCGCCGCCACCGCCCGGGACCGGGTGGCCCGGAAGCTGTCCCTCCAGGAGAAGGAGTACGCCCAGACCCTGGACCGGGACCGGCTGCGGATCTATGGCGAGCTCATCACCGCCAACCTCTACCGCATGGAGCGGGGCCAGTCTGTCCTCCGGGCCCAGAACTACTACGACCCGGACTACGCCGAGACCGACATCCCCCTGGACCCCCGGCTGACGGCCCAGCAGAACGCGGCCAAGTATTTCAAGCGCTACGCCAAGGCCAAGACCGCCCAGCAGCGGCTGACGGAGCAGATGGAGCTGGCCCGCCGGGAGCGGGACTGGCTGGAGAGCGTCCTGGACGAGCTGGACCGGGCCGAGGCGGAGCAGGACTTTCTGGACATCGAGCGGGAGCTGCGGGACGCGGGCTACCTGAAGCAGGCCCCCCAGAGGCGGAAGGAGCCCCGCCGTGGGTCCAGCCGCCCCAGGGTGTTCCGCTCTAGCGGCGGGTTTCGCATCCTGGTGGGCCGCAGCAACACCCAGAACGACCAGCTCACCAGGGAGGCCCTCAAGACGGACTACTGGTTCCACACCCAGCGGGTCCACGGGTCCCACGTGATCCTCTGCGCCGAGGGGCAGCGGCCGGACGAGCGGTCCATGACCGAGGCGGCCATGCTGGCGGCCTGGTTCTCCCAGGCCCGTGGCGGGTCCCAGGTGGCCGTGGACTACACCCAGGTGCGGAACGTGAAAAAGCCGGGCGGCGCCCGGCCCGGCATGGTGGTGTACGACCCCTATCAGACCGCCTACGTCACCCCGGACGAGGGGCTGGTGAAGCAATTAGCGGAATAATTTCTGTCAAAACATAGGAGGTGTCCCTATGGCGGACCTGGCGAAAAATCAACTGTATCCGGCGGTCATCGAGGGCTACACCTCCGAGGGACTGGGCGTGGCCCGACTGGAGGGCCGGGCGGTGTTCGTCCACAACGCGGTGCGGGGGGAGCATTGCACCGTCCGCATCCTGAAGGTGCAGCGGAACACCGTCTTTGCCCGGGTGGAGGCGGTGGAGGTCCCCTCCCCCGCCCGGCGGGAGCCGGACTGCCCCTATTATCGCCAGTGCGGGAGCTGCCAGTTCCGGCACATGGACTACGCCGAGGAGCTGGAGGCCAAGCGGCAGCGGGTGCAGGACGCCCTGAAGCGGGTGGGCGGCGTGGACCTGCCGGTGGAGACCATCCACGGCGCCCAGTCCACGGACCGCTACCGGAACAAGGTCCAGCTGCCGGTCCAGTCCGGCGCGGTGGGCTACTACGCCGGGCGCACCCACCGGGTGGTGGATATCCCCGACTGCCTGCTCCAGCCGGAGGCGGACTCCGCCCTGGCTGGGGCCCTGCGGCGCTGGATGGCGGACCACGCCGTCCCGGCCTACGACGAGGCGTCCCACCGGGGGCTGGTGCGGCACCTCTTTCTGCGGACTAGCAGCGCGGGCCAGGTCCTGTGCTGCGTGGTGGTTAACGGCCGGCGGCTGCCCTACGAGGAGGAGCTGGTGGACGCCCTCCGGGCCGCCGCGCCGGGGCTCGTAGGCGCAGTATTGTCGGTGAACACAGAGCGGACCAACGTGGTCCTGGGCCGGGAGTTCCGCACCCTCTGGGGGCAGGATTTTCTGGAGGAGACCCTCTGCGGCCTCACCTTCCGCCTGTCCGTCCCCTCCTTCTTCCAGGTCAACCGGGCCCAGTGTGCGGTGCTCTACGGCCGCGCCCTGGCCTTCGCGGGCCTCACGGGGCGGGAGACGGTGCTGGACCTGTACTGCGGCATCGGCACCATCTCCCTGGCCATGGCCCGGGGGGCCGCCCGGGTGGTGGGGGTGGAGATCGTCCCCCAGGCCGTGGAGGACGCCAGGGCCAACGCCGCGCGGAACGGCGTCACCAACGCGGAGTTCTGGTGCGGCGACGCGGCCTACGCGGCGGCGCGGCTGCTGGAGCAGGGGCTCCGGCCGGACGTGGTGGTGGTGGACCCGCCGAGGAAGGGGCTTGCGGCGGAGGTGGTGGACACTGTGGCCGCCATGGGGCCGGAGCGGATCGTCTACGTCTCCTGCGACCCGGCCACCCTGGCCAGGGACGTGAAGCGGTTCGGGGAGCTGGGCTACCGGGCCGGGCTGGCCGAGGCCGTGGATATGTTTCCAAGGGCGGCGCATGTGGAGACGGTCTGCTTATTGTCCAAACTCAATGTCGAGCATCATATTGAAGTGGAACTCACGACGGACGAGATGGATTTGACCGCCGCCGAGAAGAAGGCCAGCTATGAGGAAATTAAGGAGTATGTGCTGGAGAAATTCGGAATGAAGGTCAGCCACTTGTATATCGCACAGGTAAAGCGGAAGTGCGGGATTATTGAGAGAGAGCATTACAATAAGCCGAAGTCGGAGAATGCCAGACAGCCGCAATGCCCAGCAGAGAAAGAGGCGGCAATTAAGGCAGCGCTGGAGTATTATGGGATGATCGGTTAAGGAAAAGCAAAAAGCATTTGATGCCTATGATGCCTATTTCAGCAGTTGAAACAGGTGGGTAGCAGTCATGTAATGTAAACTGCTACCCATCTGTTTTTCTTTGCGAATCATGTACCATAAAGAAATCACAATTTTCAGTCATATCGCCCAATATTTTGTTCACGGCCAACGCATGAAAAAAGTTTCCACCCGCGATGTAGAGTGGTAAAATAGACTGGGGTGCAAAGAGCATGTTACTGGACTATTTTACAGAGCTTACAGATCCGAGACAGCCGTGGAAGGTGAAGCACAATCTTTTGGAAATCGTGGTCATGACGATCTGCTCGGTCATTGCCGGCTGCGATGTATGGGAAGATATCGTAGATTTTTGCCGTGTAAAAGAGGCGTGGTTCAAAGAATCGCTGCATCTGAAGCTGACAAACGGGCTTCCGTCCCATGATACGATGCAGCGGGTCTGGAGTATGATCGATCCGTCCGAGTTTGAACGCTGTTTCCGCAAGTGGGTGTCCTCTGTCTGTGGAGAGGAAGAGGCGGAAGAGCGAGAGATCATCAGCATAGACGGGAAACCCCTCCGGCGGAGCGGCAGCCGGGAACAGAGCCCCATCCATATGGTGAGCGCGTGGGCCAATCGGAAGCAACTGGTACTGGGGCAGTATGCTGTGGAGGAGAAATCCAACGAGATCACGGCGGTCCCCGCGCTTTTGGAGATGCTGGACATTGAAAACTGCGTCGTCACGGCGGATGCCATGAGCTGTCAGAAGGAGATCGCGAAAAAGCTCATCGACAAAAAGGCCGACTATGTGATCGGCCTGAAGGACAACCAGCCCAATCTGCGGCGGGATGCGGCCGAATACTTTGCGGACGCCTGGAGGGACCCGCGGAACTACCCGGCGATCCAGACGATCGAGACGGTTGAAAAGGGGCATGGGCGTGTGGAGCGGCGAAAATACTATCTGGCCGCGGACCTGGCCTGGCTCAGCGAAAAGGAAGCGTGGAGCGGACTCAGGGCCTTTGGGGCGGTGTGCGCAACCGTGCAGACCGGAGAACGTACAACGGAAACACGTTATTACATCACATCCCTGGATGATATAGACCTCTTTGCCAGAGCGGTCCGGGCACATTGGGGAATTGAAAACTCTGTGCATTGGTGCCTGGATATGACGTTCCACGAGGACTATAACCGAACCAGAAAGGACCATTCCGCGGAAAACATGGCGGTAGTTCGGCATATAGCCCTGGATATTTTGAAGCAGTATCCGGAGAAAATCAGTCTTGCAAGAAAGCGCCGCCGCTGTTC
>CANQCS010000121.1 GCA_947589745.1 uncultured Oscillospiraceae bacterium | reverse complement strand
TGGCTCTATTCTACATCTTTTACTGTCCAAAAATACGGACTCTGCGCTTGCTTAGTTAAAGGGATAACCATAAAATTTTATTTCCCCACCCGATTGATATATGTCTCCGGATATGTTAACATCAAAGCATATTGCAAGAACCTGTCTTCCCAGGCGGGACATGGCGGCAGGGCGCGGGATTTTTTAGCCAGACAGGGCGCGGCTATTTGATACTGCTGCTGCCCGTATCATCTGGAGGAAAACGGCCCGTCCATGCGCCGTGGGCCGTCTGTGGATACCGGTTCCAAGGGAGGGTCCGGCCATGGATATCGACATGAAGGAGCTGGAGGCGTTCGTATATGTGGTGGAGACAGGCAGCTTCTCCCGGGCCGCCGAGGCGCTGTATCTGACCCAGCCCACCATCAGCGCCCATGTGGCGGCCCTGGAGCGGAAGCTGAACGCCAGGCTGCTGGTCCGAACCACCCGGGAGATCTACCCGTCCGACGCCGGGAACATCCTGTACAAGTACGCCAAGGAGATCCTGCGCCTCCGGGCCGGAGCGGTGCAGGCGATCCAGACCTTCGCCCACGAGAGGAAGGGCGTCATCTCCGTGGCGGCCTCCACCATCCCCGGACAGTACTACCTGCCCCGGCTCATCCAGGGCTTCCGGGCCCAGTACCCAGACATCACTTTCCAGGTCCAGGTGCTGGACAGCGCCGAGGTGGCGGAGCAGGTGGCCTCCCGGAAGACGGAGATTGGCTTTACCGGCGCGCTCATCAGCCAGCAGAAGTGCGTCTACCAGCCGCTGGCGGAGGACCGGCTGGTGATCATCACCCCCAACACGCCCAAATACCAGGGCTATCTGTCCACCGGCTTTCCGGTGCGGCAGATCACAGAGGAGCCCTTTATCAGCCGGGAGGCGGGCAGCGGCACCCGGCTGGAGATGGAGGGCTTTCTGAAGGAGATGGGCGTCAGCGCCAAGGACCTGCGCATCGCCGTCGAGATCCGCTCCACGGAGAGCATCAAGCAGATGGTCAGCGAGGGCCTGGGCATCGCCGTCATGTCCGAGAGCGCCTGCCGGGACTACTGCCAGTTCGGGAAGCTGCTAGCCTTCGACTTCGACACCGTGAAGCTGCGGCGGAAGCTGTACCTGGTCCGCCACAAGAACAGCATCCTCTCCCCCATCGCCCAGATCTTCTACGACTACACCGCCGGCCTGTCCGGCGGCGCGCCGGATCACTAGGCGCGGCGCGGGCGGCCTCTTTCAACAGAGTGCATCAAACACGAAAATGATAGAACAGGAGAAATCCCATGAGTAAGATCTATGATGTCATCATCCTGGGCGCCGGCCCTGCTGGCCTCACCGCCGGACTGTACGCCGGCCGCAGCCGTCTGAGCACCCTGATCATCGAGAAGGGCCAGGACGGCGGACAGATCGCCCTGACCGACGAGGTGGAGAACTACCCCGGCCAGCTGGTGGAGGGTGAGACCGGGCACAGCCTGGTCGCCCGCATGAGCGAGCAGGCCAAGAAATTCGGCGCCGAGCGGTGCACCGACGCCATCAAGAGCGTGGAGCTGGAGGGCGACGTGAAGAAGCTGATTGGCGCCAAGGGCGAGTATCTGGCCAGGTGCGTCATCATTGCCACCGGCGCGTTTCCCAAGCCCATCGGCTGCGAGAACGAGGGCCGGTTCACCGGCATGGGCATCTCCTTCTGCGCCACCTGTGACGGGGCCTTCTTCAAGGACCTGGAGGTCTACGTGGTGGGCGGCGGCGACAGCGCCGTGGAGGAGGCCATCTACCTGACCAGGTTCGCCCGGAAGGTCACCATCATCCACCGCCGCGACCAGCTGCGGGCCGTCAAGGCCATCCAGGAGAAAGCCTTCGCCAACCCCAAGATTGCCTTTCTGTGGGACAGCGTGGTGGTGCGGGTGGACGGCAAGGACCTGCTCAGCTCCATGACCCTCCGGAACGTCAAGACCGGCGAGCTGACCACTATCGAGGCCAACAAGGCTGACGGGCTCTTCGGCCTCTTCGGCTTCATCGGCTACACCCCCAACTCTCGCCTCTTTGAGGGGATGCTGGAGATGGAGAACGGCTATATCAGGACCGACGGGAATATGCGCACCAGCATCCCCGGTGTGTTCGCCGCCGGGGATGTGCGGGTGAAGAGCCTGCGGCAGGTGGTCACCGCCGCCGCCGACGGGGCCATCGCCGCCATGCAGGCTGAAAAATATATCAGCAGCAACCTCTGAGCCTGCGCAGCCGCGGGCGTTGGTCCGGGGCCAATAGGAACACATCAGCGAACACTGCGACAGTCTTTGACGGGAGGGGCCGAGGCCCCTCCCGTTATTATGTTACACTTTCATTACACTTTCACAAAATTTGGGGAAATGGACTTGCAATGCACCACCCTCTTTCCGTATAATAAGACGTCAACCGCAAAAAAAGGAGGGGGCGTACCATGCAATGATACCGGCACGTTCTGAAGGTGTGTGTTCCATGTGTTCCAAAAGCAAACTACGGTGGAAAGAAACAACAAAGAGAAAGGACTGATTCACATAAGACGCAAATTTTTGAGCCTTGTGCTGGCGATGGTGATGGCGCTGTCCCTGGTGCCGTCATCCGCCTTTGCCGCCGGAAGTGAGGCGGCGATTCCCTATACCCACAGCAAAAGCGAGTATTTCTACAGCCAGCTGAACGAAAACGCCAAGGGCATCTATGACGCCATGTGGACGATGTATCAGCAGGGCCAGTTCCTGACCGGTACGGCGGACTATGATCTGACGGCCCGGGGAGGCCCCCTGTCCACCGGCGAGGTCGCGGCCTACGTCAAGGGAGACCGGACGATCTTCAACGACTTCGCCGCGGCCAAGGACGCCTTTGACCTGGACCACTCGGAGATCTGGTATCTGGACTCCTCCTACCTGTCCTTCCGTGTGGCCAACGGTACCGACGGCTACCACGCCATCATGGGCATCGGCCGTGCCGACAACTACTTCCTGGCCGGAGACGCCGCGCTGGGCAGCGACGTGAAATCCATGGATGCCAAGGTGGACGCCGCGCTGAAGCAGATCATCGCCACGGCAAAGCTGGACCTGCAGAGCGCGGAGGCCAAGAATTACAGCGACGCCGACAAGAAGGCGGCGCTGGTGCGCAGCGTCCACAACTCCGTGGTCAACGCCCTCAGCTACCGGTTTGAGGACGAGTGCAAGGAAGGCAACGAGAAGTACATCCGCACCCTCTACGCCCTGGTGACCCATGAGGGCGTCTGCGAGGCCTACGCCCGGGCCATGCAGGTGTGCCTGACCCAGCTGGGGGTGGAGTGCGTCCTGGTCCATGGCATCCAGTCCTCCGGCACCCCCGAGGACCACATGTGGAACGCGGTCAATATCCCGGACGGCAATCAGGCCCGCTGGTACGTGGTGGACGCCACCTGGGACGACCCCCTGACCGCCGACTGGTTCGGCCGGCGGGAGCTGGTTGACGTAAACAAGTCCGGCGGCGTGGACGGCAAGGAAAACACCACCTACCTGCTGGTGGGACAGAACGTGGTGGGCCGGAACTGGCTGCCCTCCGGCAACGTGTCCTCCGGCGGCACGTTCGAGTTCAAGTATCCCGAGATCAACGGCTCAAGCTTTGACGGCAGCACCATGTTCCAGGACGAGAACGGCCTGATGGTGAAGTATTCCGCCGGGGCGGGCGCCATGGAGGATATCTCCGCCGGCGTGTTCACCGTGACTTTCCAGGGCATGAACGCCGCGGAGGCCAGGAAGAAGGGTTTCTACTTCCTGATCAAAATGTACAAGACCAACCGGGACGGCACCATCGACCAGTTCGACAACTGGTACTACGTGGATGCCGCGCTGGCCCTGATGAGAAATCAGGATGGGACGGACGGGAACGAGCATTTCCGCGATACGCCTGACGGCCTGCGGGTGGAGACCGGCACCTGTGACTATATCCAGGTCGCTGTGACCACCTGTCAGCCGGAGGGATATAAGACCTGGGGAGATTCCCCGGAATCCGGCACCAACGCCCTGCTGAACAGCATGGTAGGCCCCGGCGGCACGACGGCGAATCTGGATAACAGCACGAATCTGGGGTATTTCCGCGGCACCCCCGCCGATATCCTGGGCGAGAGCGATATGCTCTACAATACTGAGTCCGGCTACCAGGCGCCCCCCTATGTATTCTCCCAGACGCCTCCCACGAACTGCCAGTATGTGGCCGGTTCCTCCGAGACGATGAAGGTCATCTGGGACGACGCCCTATATCATCCTCAGGATGCCCAGGACCGGGGCCCCATCGCCAATGACCGGGAGCGGGCGGAGGTCAACGCTCTTGCGGCGGCCGTCGCCAACAGCGGCGCCGGTGAGACCTCTACCACCCAGGATGACCGGGCCGAGGCCGCGAAGAAGGATGTGCGGGTCCGCTACGCGACGTTCCAGCCCGACTACGAGTTCGACGACCTGATGGATCACGAGCTGGTGGGGGATGTCTCCTTTGACGATAACCGGGACGGCTATGTGGATGCCGAGGACCTCACCATCTTCTACAAGACGGACGTCTGTCCCAAGAGAAATGTGCCCGGCCATGTGTGCAGCTGGCAGCAGGGCTGTCCCATTGAGGGCGTCGAATTTAAGTTTGACCCCAGCGAGCAGTGGGCCGACGACCTGACCGTCTATCATTTCTACCTGGAGGGCGTCGTGGGCAGCAAGTCCTGGCGCACCCCCAATCTGGCCGAGGTCACTGTGGTCTGCCCCAGCCTGTGCCCCTACTGCTACCGCTCCCAGGGCATCGACTGGAACCTCTGGGGCCGGCCCCGCATGCTGGACAACCCGGACGACCTGGATCTGAGTGAGATCACCATGCAGGGCGTTGACGGCAAGGAGGAATCCCTGAAGTCCCTGCAGGACCGCATGAAGGTGGACCGCATGAACGGCCGTCTGACCCTGGTGGCTGAGAACATCGGCGAGGGCGGCAGCAGCCGCCAGAAGTACGAGCAGGTGACGAGCGCCCTGGAGGAGAAGACGGAGATCTCCACGGACGAGATCCTCACCAAGCTGATGTACGAGATCAACTTCACCAAGCTGTGCGCCAAGACCATGGCCGACACCGGTGACTCCATGCGCATCCAGATCGGCTATCCCACGGGCTTCAACTATGAGGCCGTGATGGACGGAGACGTCATCTTCAAGGCCTACCACTTCACCCGCTGCGACCAGTACCTCCACCCCAACTGCGACGAGCCCCTCAACGAGATGGGCTTCCACGACTGGGGCGAGCACATCATCTCCGTGGAGGAAATCCCCATCATCTTCACCGCCTACGGCATGGTGGTCATGGTCAGCTCCTTCTCTCCCTTTGAGATCGTGGGGCTGGACCCCGACAAGGTGCCCGCCGGTGAGGACACCGGGAAGAAGACCATCGTCGCGGCCTTCGGCGAGGGCGGCGTCCTCTACCGGGCAGACACCATGGATGTGACCACCGGCTCCGACGGAGTGATCGACCTCCAGCCCGGCGAATTTGCCAGGTTCTATGTCAAGGCGGAGGAGGACTATGCTCTTGACGCCGTCACCTTTGACGGCCGCGAGATCGCGGTGGACCCCACTGACGACTCTGTGACCATCTCCTATGAGGACATTGCCTCCGGCAGCTGCATCCTCAACGCCGCCTTCGTTCCCGCCGCTGTGATCCTGGCGGACGAGCAGGTGGGGCTGGCTCCCACGGTACCGGACACCGCCGTTGATGGGTCCGACGACGTTCCCGAGCACCTGGTCCCCGTGCGCACGGAGAAGGTTCTGACCGTGGGCTCCGAGGGGATGGACTATTCCACCATCCAGGAAGCTATCGACGCCATCAACAGCGGCGCGGCCATCGACAAGCACAGCATCTCTGTGGATAAGGATGCCGCGGACGCCAAGCAGGACTGGGTCATCACCCTGGCCCCGGACGACGACCCCCGGGCCACCACCTATGACAGCTTTTCCGTACCCGAGGCACTGGCCGGTCTGACCGTCAGCGGCAGCGCCTGGGACGACCATATCATCGACATGAAGACGGACATCGATGTTCTGGCGGAGAATGTGACCCTGCGGGGTCTGACCTTCCACAGCAACGGGCATACCATCAAGGCCGGCCAGGGTATGGCGATCAAGGACTGCAGCCTGGAGGGCAGCGCAGACGCGCCTCTGCTCCTGACGGCTGACTCCGGCGGCAGCCTGACCCTCACCGGCAACAGGTCCTCCTGGGTGGCGGTCATCCAGCAGGGTGGAACTCTCATCGGGGAAAAGGCCACGAACGCGGTCACCGGCGAGAACGGCAAGGCCATCTGCCTGAATGTCGAAACAAGTAGCTCGGGCAGTAACAGTTACAATATCCGGCTCAGCGACGTCTCCGGCCGGCCGGGCCAGTGGACGGTGAGCGAGACGGCCGCGGACCCGGATGGCATCACCTGTCCGAAGAAATCCCTGGTGGAGTATGCAAAGGAACTCGCTGCCGAAGATGCTGCGGACGAGTTGAACTTCTACGCCCTGGCGGGCGACCTCTCCGCCATCACCCAGTGGCTGTGGAAGAACCTCAACTTTGAGGCGGAGCTCTGCAAACACGGCCATGCGTACAGCAGGAACGGCCTGTGCATCCGCTGCGGGCAGGAATGTCCCCATGTGACGACCGAACCCGTCGGGGAAAACAGGGCTCCCACCTGCACGGAGGATGGCGAGAAGGCGGGCTGGAAGTGCACCATTTGCGGTAAAGTGCTTGAGGCGCCCCAAAAGCTCTCCGCCACAAACCACCACTACGAAAATGGCGAATGCACCGTTTGCCACGCGAAGATTTGTCCGAACGGCCACGACTACAAGGACGGCGTATGCACCCGCTGCAAGACGGCATGTCCCCACAAGACGGTCGTTCCCATCGGCGCAAAGAAGGACGCCACCTGTACCACGGCAGGCCTGACGGCGGGCGAGAAGTGTGCGGACTGCGGCACCGTCCTTAAGGCGCAGCAGATAATTCCCGCTTTGACCCACAATTACGTGAACGGCAGGTGTGTCCGCTGCGGCCAACTGTATACGTCCAACACGCCGGGTACATCGGCCACGCCAGGTACATCTACCACACCTGGTACTTCCACTTCGCCGAACACGCCGAATACCAGCTATGACCCCTGCGCCGGCGGCCACTCCTACAACAGAGACGGCGTCTGCACCGTCTGCGGCGCGTACAGCCCCTTTGCCGACGAGGGGTATGACAGGTACCATCTCGACGTCACCACAGAGGGCCGCGGCTCGGTGGAGCTCAGCTCCAACACCACCTTTGCCGGTGGGGAGGTCCTCATCTACCCGTATCCCGCAGAGGGCTGCCGGCTGGATTCCCTGTCCGTTGTGACTCCGGACGGGCAGACCGTTCAGACCACCCGGGAGGGCGATGTGTTCCGCCTCATCATGCCCAGCAGCCATGTGACCGTCACGGCGAAGTTCGTGAGCGCCACTGCGCCCACGGAGCCCGCCACCCAGCAGATGCCCTTTGTGGATGTTCCCGCGGACGCCCCGTACTATGACAGCGTCCAGTATATGTATAGCCACGGCATCATTAACGGCACCTCCGCCACCACCTTCTCCCCGGAGCAGTTCACCAGCCGCGGGCAGGTCGTCACCATGCTCTGGCGTCTGGATGGCACACCGCAGGCCAGCGGCGCCAGCTTCACGGACGTGCCGGGGGATGCCTACTACTCCCAGGCCGTGGTGTGGGCCAGCAGCAACGGCATTGTCAACGGCGTGGGGAACAGCAAGTTCGCCCCCAACCAGAATGTGACCCGTGAGCAGCTAGCGGCGATCCTGTACCGCTACGCCCAGTACCGCGGCGCGGACGTCTCTGTCCGCATTCCCACGGCGCTGTCCGCCTTCACCGACACGGCGCGGATCTCCAACTACGCGGTGGAGCCGGTCCGGTGGGCGGTGGCCTCCGGGATCATGACCGGAAACGGCAGCCTGCTGGATCCCGGCGCCGACGCGACCCGCGTGGAGATCGCGGAGTTCCTGTACGGACTTGTGAATACCCTGGGATAAAACCACTGAGGCGGCGGCACGAAAGTGCCGCCGTCTTTTTTCCCCTTGCGCGGGCCACAGGAATATGGTATACTTTGGGGGAGCAGTGGGAAAGGAGGTCGCTCCTATGGCGGAAAAGAACGGAAAAGGCGGCATCAAGATCGCCGCGCAGAACCGCAAGGCCCACCACGACTACTTCGTGGAGGACCGCTATGAGGCGGGGATCGAGCTCTTCGGCACGGAGGTGAAGTCCATCCGGGCCGGGACGCTGAACCTGAAGGACGCCTACTGTATCGCCAAGAACGGGGAGATCTACGTCCACGGTATGCACATCAGTCCCTACGAGCACGGCAATATCTTCAACAAGGACCCGGTGCGTCCCCGGCGGCTGCTCATGCACAAGCGGGAGATCAACCGGTTGGAGGCCTACGTTCAGCAGGACGGCATGGCGCTGGTGCCCCTGAGCGTCTACTTCAAAAACTCCCGCGTCAAGGTGGAGGTGGGCCTCTGCAAGGGCAAGAAGAACTACGACAAGCGGGAGGCCACCGCCAAACGGGACGCCAAGCGGGAGATGGACCGGGCCATGAAGGAGCGGTACTGAGAATCGGTATGCGCCATCTCACGCCGGGGGCCGCGAACGATGCAATACGCCGCTGACGCGGCGGCGGAAGAACAAGATGTCCCCCAGCGAGGGGAAGAAAGGATAAACGATACTATGAGCAATCCCATTGTCACCATTGAACTGAAGAACGGCCAGGTCATGAAGGGGGAGCTGTACCCGGACAAGGCGCCCAACACGGTGCGGAATTTTATCTCTCTGGCCAACAGCGGCTTCTATGACGGGCTCATCTTCCACCGGGTCATCCCCGGCTTCATGATCCAGGGCGGCGACCCCCAGGGCACCGGCATGGGCGGTCCTGGCTACTCCATCCGGGGCGAGTTCGCGGGCAACGGCTTTGAGAAGAACGACATCGCCCACACCCTGGGCGTCCTCTCCATGGCCCGGGCCATGCACCCGGACAG
>CANQCS010000120.1 GCA_947589745.1 uncultured Oscillospiraceae bacterium | reverse complement strand
CCCCACCGATGATCTGGTTGGCCCAATAAATGCAGCGCCTTGTTGCTTTTGCAGACTGCAATTCCCAATACGCATAAAGGCTGTCATTGAAACCGTTTTGTTGAGTGGGAATAGTCGCATATATTCAACATTCCAAGGTCGAGGACCGCCTTTGCCTACCTATCTGTCGTCCCTCTGCCCATACCATCCGCAGCGTCACCGCTCGTTCATGGATCTCATCTTGCCTTAATTGAAGAGAGGATCAGGATCACGCCAACAACTACTATGCCGGTGCCGCCGCGTTGACCGAGCTTCGGGTGGGCAAGGGTAGGGTGCTGCATCTGGGGAGTACATTCTCCCGGGAGAACGTCCGCCAACTGCTGGCCTACACCGGCGTGCTGGAGCCCCTTGCCGGTCTGGCGGACGCCCCCGAGACGGTGGAGGTCATCCAGCGGGAGAAGGATGGCAGGCGCTTCCTCTTCCTGCTGAACTATCTGCCCCAGGCGGCTGAGATCACCCTCAAACAGCCGGGTATCCTGCTCTACACCGGAGAGAGGGTGGAGGGCGGTCAACCATCCCCGCCTACGGCACCGCCGTTTTTGAGGTGTGAGCACGGGATAAGGATGTTCCGGTCCTGAAGTGGATCTGCGGATGGCTTCTTGAAATAGAGCATTTCTCTCTGTTTTTAATGATATTCTCCGGGCCTTGGTGTCGGATAACGATTGAATTTGTGTCGCATGCGTCGGAATTTTACTGCAAGCTTTTCTGTCTGTGCGCCCTTGGTTTTCTCTGATGAATCTGATATACTAAAAGTAACGCCATTTACGACACTATTTCGAGGTGAAAGACATGATAAGCAGAGATCATACGAAAAGGATCGTTCTACTTGCTGAATCCGGTTCTGATGTTCCTCAGGATGTGGCACGCCAATATGACATCCAGATCGTGCCGATGCACATCACCTTTGATACCGTCAGTAAACCGGATGGGACTTTCCCGTCAGAGGACATCGTGCGTTTCTATAAGGAGACGCATATTTTGCCCAAGACGAGCTGCAGCACCCCGCAGGACTTTTCCAACGCCTTCGACGCTATCCATGCCGCTTATCCCGAAGCGAAGATCCTGCATCTTGCCTACTCCGCCGCTACCACCGCCTCATACAGCAACGCAAGGCTCGCGGCCAAGGGGAGGGACTATGTGACCAGCGTGGATACCAAATTCGCCTCAGCAGGGCAGGCTGCCATCGTGATACGCATGGCCAGACTGCTGGAGCAGCACCCGGAATGGGATGTGGCGACCGCTGTGACTGCTGCGGAAAGCCTGGTGGCGCACTGCCGGATGTGTTTTATCCCGGCGCAGTTAGAATTTCTGAGGGCAGGAGGACGGCTGACAAATGCGGCATCAGTGGTGGGAACGATATTGAATATCCACCCGCTGATCGAGATGAAAGACGGTATCCTGGTCGCTACGCGGAAGTTGCGGGGAAAGATGGAGCGCTTGGTGCCGAAGCTTGTCACCAATTACATTCAGACGAATCACTTAGGGAAAGATGAAATATGGCTCATCCGCACTCCTGGTCTGCCGGACAGCTCAATCGCAGCCGCAGAAGAAGCTGCCCGCCTTCAGGGCGTAAAAACGGTCACCTGGATAAGGACCGGGGGTGTCATCACTACCCACGGAGGCCCCGGCGCCTTTGGCGTGGTGGGTTTCTCACAGAGCGAAGGGCGGGTATGATCTGGATGAACGCCGAAAACCTCCGAACAAGCTTGGAGGATGAATGGCGACAAAAGAGATGCACTGTTCATGGTAGAATAATATTCAGTATGTGTGTTGATTTGTTAGATGTGATCGCAGGCTCGGTAGAATGAGGAAACTAAAACTTGACGCAGATGTGGACGCAATTGACGACTGTGACGATGAGAACGCGCAGCTGTTTGGAGTTGCAGATGGATGAAGAACCGTGTGGCTTGATGCGCGGGCATTCCTCGTCGCTCAGACTCGAACTTGGCATCCAGCTGGCCGAGGACTTGAGTAATCATACGAGCCCGTCGTATGAGTACGCCCCCGGCATTCAGGCAAAAGGCATACCATCAGGCCCCTGCGCACCACACATCGACCCAAGTACCTGGGTTCAGAAACTCGCCTCTTTGGAGGGATAGGTGAGGAGATGGGAGGGTCGGGGCCTGCGCCATTCTCAATATATACTAAATGTAAATGTATTGCAATCAGCCATACGCTGTGGTATAATATAAAGCGGAGGAGGTGCTCAATATGGCAACAAAAAGCGCAAATGTAACCGCCCGTGTTCAACCCGAAATCAAGCGGCAGGCAGAGGCGGTTTTAGAGAAAATCGGGCTACCTGTTTCAGTTTTGATCGATATCCTATACAGGCAGATCATAATGACAGGGGGCGTTCCGTTTTCCCTTACTGTGCCTGGGCTGCCGACAAGAGACGGGATGACTGACTGGCAGTTTAATGCAATGATGGAAAAGGGATATGATCAGGCGAAGTCTGGCGAGGGACTGTCCGTCGACGAAGCCTTTGCTAAGATCCGTGAGGGTATTTAAGCATGCGGTACAAGGTGAAGTTGACTACACAGGCGATTGGACAGATCGAAGAAACTGTACGGTATATTTCCAAGATCCTATTGGATCCTGAAACCGCACAGAAATGGGCAGATGCGATGCAGTGCGAAATTGAAAAGCTGGACTTCATGCCGTCAAAATATCCGCTTACGGAGGAAGAACCCTGGCACACGAAAGGGATCCGTAAAATGCCTGTTAAGAACTTCATTGTCTATTATCTGGTCAGCGAGGAGGAGAAGACCGTGTGGGTCACGGCGGTGATCTATGGACGGAGAGACCAGATCGCCGCATTGCTCGACATGTCTCTGGATAATGAGTGGTGAATGATACCATGATTTGGTCAAGAAGGATCCCAGAAATTCAGGCTTATAAACACAGAGGTACGGCACCTGACGTTTCCTGAGGCCGCAACGCTCAGAGGCCGAAAGTTAAGAGATCGCATTGTAGTGGCACATTTTGAATACCGAGACGCAGTAGCACTTGTTTTTCCTGCCTATTATGAAGAAGTGTATCTGAATAGGATTATCGATACTTCTCTGAATTTCTGTATTTCTCCGTAACGATATACACTGACCCTCCATCCACTTAAAGAAAGCGGCAGGTAATGATCATGTGGTTTGACGAAAAATATATCAGACGTTTTTATGGTTCCCACGATTACAACAATGGTCTGACCTACTACAGAAAAGGCCGAGTCAAGGATCTCAGACTAGATCGGACCAACGGCAGGGTCCAAGTTACCTGCATGGTCCAGGGCACATTCAAATACAATGTGAAGATCGAAATAGTAGACGATGACCCACCTTATGTCTTCAGAGAACACTGTACTTGCCCGCGGTTCGAGGATTGCGGGAGCTGCAAACACTTAGCAGCCGCCATGTTCGCCGTCGCTGAAATGCCTTCGGAGGCCGTCTCTGTCCAAACTCTCTCACCCCATAAGCCCCCTTTGGAGAGTGATCCGGCGGCAAAGATGCTCATGGCATCTTACCTGGAAAAAAGGCGGAGAAATGTATCCTCCGATCAGGTCACAGCCCACCTCGCCCCGAGACTGACCCTGATGAGCCACTATAGCGACTATCCGGCTCTTTCCCTTACGGTCGGTGTCGAGCGGATGTATGTGGTCAAGGATATCCAGCAGTTCCTGAACAATGTGGCTCACAGAAAAACGGTCGAATACGGGAAGAACCTGACCTTATTTCACGGGATCGAGGGATTCGATCCTACCTCCCGGGCTCTGATCGAGCTGTTGATGGATGAATTCATACAGTTCCGAACGGTTGGCAGAAGTCTCTCATACACGGATGCCCTTGGCTGGCCGTATGACTACGACAAGAGCAAGATCAAGCTGGACGGGCCTTCTTTTGACCGGTTGTTTGATATCCTCCGACAGTTCCCGGCCGTAACCAAGGGAGGGGTCAACCGTCCTCTTCATTTTCAGGAGGGCGACCCCGCCGTGAAGATCCGCCTGGGATCGGAGGAAGGACGTATCACTCTGTCTGTCGACATGGCGAAGGGCGCCCGTTCTTTCGGGAGCAGGACCAGCCTGTACATCTGGATCGGAGATACTATCCTGCGGTGCAGCGGCCCCTTCCGGAACGAGGTATATCCGCTCCTTAAGGCATATGAAGGCAAAATGAGGATATCACCGGACGATATGCCAGTCTTTTGCAGCTGCATCCTTTCGGAACTGCAGGGACTGGCGGAGGTGGAGGACCCGGAGGGCCTGCTGAAGAAATATCTGCCGGATGAATGTGTCCCCCAGTTTTGCTTTGATCTGGATGAGAGCAGGTCCGTGCTGACGCTTAACGTAAAATTTCGTTATGGAAATAAAATAGTCGGTATGACAAGGGAAACCGGGGACGATACCGGGATAAACCGGGACCGGGTGGCTGAGCAGGAGGCGCTGGACTTCGCGGGACGGTTCTTTACGATCAGGCCTGATAAAAGATTTTTCCTTCTTGGCACCGATGATACGATCTACAACTTTTTGACCTCCACAGTGGATGATTTTTGCGAACGCGGCGAAGTTTTTCTCTCTGACCGGCTGAAAAGCAAGCGGTTCCAGCCTTCGCCGTCCGCTGTGGGTATCTCTGTCTCCGATGGGATACTGTCATTGGATATCGACACGGGAGAGTTCCCCGCAGAGGAACTGGAGGAGCTTTATCAGAGCCTGATGAAAAAGCGCCGGTATTACCGGCTCCGTGACGGGCGGTATCTGACTTTGAACGGGTCCTCCTACGAGAGATTGGCGGAGATGGCCCACATGCTCCATATCCGTCCGGAAAAGCTGTCGCAGGGGCATATGGAGCTGCCGGCTTTTCGAGGGATGTATCTGGACGAGCTGCTCTCCGGGCAGGAGGGCCTCCGGGTAGATCGGAACAAAAAATTCCGCGACATGGTATGTAGCTTCAAGTCGGTCTCCGAGAGCGACTACACTGCCCCGCCCCATCTGGAAGCCATCCTGCGGCCTTACCAAAAGGTGGGGTTCCAGTGGCTGAAGACGCTGGAGAGCTGCGGCTTCGGTGGTATCCTGGCCGACGAGATGGGCCTTGGCAAGACGCTCCAGGTGATCGCTTTCTTCTCCACAGTTCAGAGAGAGCAGGTCGGTATGCCCAATCTGGTGGTATGCCCCGCCTCTCTCGTCCTGAACTGGTTGGATGAATGCGCAAAATTTGCTCCTGAGCTGAGCGTGTCGGCCATTATCGGGACTGCGGCAAACCGCAAGGAACTGTTGGAGAAGTCTGAGACCGCCGACCTCCTGGTCACCTCCTATGAACTCTTGCGGCAGGATGTGGAGCAGTATGCCGGAATGAAATTTTACTGCTGCGTCCTGGATGAGGCCCAGCACGCGAAGAACATGACGACAAAGGTCTCAAAGGCGATCAAGAGGATCCAATGCCGGCAGCGGTTCGTTCTGACGGGCACGCCCATTGAAAATCGCCTGAGTGAATTGTGGAACCTGTTCGATTTTCTGATGCCGGGCTATCTGTTCTCTCACAACGTCTTTGTGGAGAAGCTGGAGAGACCCGCAGTGAAAAGCCGCGATCCGGAGGCTGTCGCCCAACTGCGCCGTCTGGTCCAGCCCTTCCTGCTGCGCCGACTCAAACGTGACGTGCTAAAGGACCTGCCTCCAAAGATCGAGCACATCCGCCGGATATCTCTTTCGGAGGAGGAGCGGAAGACCTACTTAGCGACGGTCTCCTCCATAAAGAAAGACCTTCTCGATACCGATGGTGGAGGACCCCAGGTACTGACCGCCTTGATGCGGCTGCGGCAGATATGCTGCGCACCAGGACTGTGCTATGAAAATTATGAAGGTCCAAGCAGTAAGCTGACGGCATGTCTGGAGCTGTGCGCCGGCATGACGGAGAATGGACACCAGATCCTGCTGTTCTCCCAGTTTACCTCCATGCTGGAGCTGATCCGCAAGCAACTGAACATGATGCACATTTCCAATTTCATGCTCAAGGGCTCCACTCCCAAGGAGACCCGGGCCCAGCTTGTCCGGTGGTTCAATGCAGGCGAGGCTTCGGTATTCCTGATCTCACTGAGGGCAGGCGGAACAGGTCTCAATCTCACCGCCGCCGATGTTGTGATACACTATGACCCGTGGTGGAACCAGTCTGTGCAGGATCAGGCCACGGACCGCGCCCACCGCATCGGCCAGCAGTCAAGTGTCCAAGTCTATAAATTGATCGCGCAAAACACGATCGAAGAGAGGATCTTGGAACTGCAGGATAAAAAGGCCGCCCTGTTTGACACTGTCTGGACTGGCACGGATGAGAGCATTCAGTCCATGTCGAAAGAGGACCTGTTGGCACTGCTGGACTAACTCAACCATCCAGCCTCACTGAAGCACGAAAACGCGCCAATTAATTGGCATCTGCAGGAATAGGCGGACATCTGACAGAGAACGCACCCCGTCCTTTAGGGCAGGGTGCGTCCATCCTATATCCAGAGTGGATGGCATCGGAGTCCTGCCATGCCGGCGTGTCCCCCAGTGTCTAAAACGCCAGATTCGGTATCTTCTTGTTGTAGGCTATCCCAAATATTAACATTCAAGGGAACGCATAGTTATTCATTGCCCCACACATCGACCTCATCTTTTTCAGGGACCTCAAAAAGAGAATGAAATTTGGTCATAAGGTTCTCGTCCAAATAGTAGGCTGACACTTCTCCGGAGGATACCAGACGATTTCGCCTCACGATCCGTTCTCTCCACACGTTATCGCTGATGTCCAGATAATGGACCTCGCAGTCGATATGCCGACTCCAGTAAAACTCCCTCGCCTGTTTCCTCTTCTCCCTCGTCCAGAAGCCCCAGTCGAGGATGACACTCATGCCGGTCTCGACGATCTCTGCGGATTTTGAAAACAGGTAGTTCTGGAGCCGCTCAGTGTACTCATCGTGCTTTTCCCCGGCATACAGCCCAAACAGGGAGAGCATGATCTCGTCCACGGACAGCACGACTGCTTGATGCTCAAAGCGCAGCCGCTCCGCGTACGCGCTTTTGCCGCAACATATTTTGCCGCAAATCAGGAAGACTTTTGCCATATCTGTCATTATCCTTTGCATTTCCGTTTTGAACGTGCTACTGTAGAGATGTAATAGCTTTGATGCTAGGCATTCACCCGCGCATCCGGGGAAAGTCCTGTTGAGATGCCTGTTCTCTGCCCTGATTGCCAGTCTGGCAGAAATAATACGAATTGCTTTCTGGTGCTCAGTATAGACAACCGTTACCACCATAAATGTGCCGCCAATTTCACCTGTTGTCAAGTATAGCCCGGAGGGTGTATCCGCATAAGCGGACACATCCTCCGGGCATCTGTTCAAATTACGACGGAATGCCGCAAAAGCATAGTAAGTGTTACTTACCGGGTAAAGCAACCGTCAGTGGGGTGGTCCGTTCAATGGCCCCGTCGCCGGATCTCAAAATGCTGCAGGTGCCTACCACGTTGATTGCCGCACCGCTGCTACAAGCTAACGTGCCAAAGGCTTGCATTCCCTTATGAGGATCTCCTTTTCTGAAACCTGTTTCGACTCCTGGCAGCCAATAGGAATGCCTTCTCCATGGCTGGCGTCAGTTCTGGCGAGTCCGCATCAAAGACAATGGGGGTCTCCTTCGCCGCTTCAATTTCTGCGATCTGTTCTTTTGTAAGTTTCCGTCCCTTTGTATATGTCACAGTAACCATCATAAATAGAGCCTCCTGCGACTCTGTTTGACTTAATTTTATCATAGAATGCTTCCATTTGCAAGATAAACCTCCTGATGTTTGACCGTTCAAGTTAGCATTTCTATCTGCCCTTTATTGCGTGTAGAATATCCAACGGATATTCACGCCCTCTGGATAGCGATTCGTGCTTCGGGGCCGAGGAGGGTCGTTCCAGCCCTTAGACGCGCTGGTCACGCCGTCCGGCGGAACCCTACGGCCCACAGACTGCTGCCGTTCTCCTCGGGGAGGGTATCATCTGCGTATTCCGGGGCAAGGACCTCATCGACCCCTGGGGGAACCGCTGCGAGCGTGGGGGATTAGCCCGAATGGCGTGTGATCCTCCGCGAAAGAAGCCCTCGAAATGGGTAACAAGGACCGCATGGTACTGCCCTTGGCGTGTTGCGAAATAGCAGATTTTCAGATATGCTTTGTACCCTCTTGAAAAGTGTTAGCACATATGTTAACATAAGAAAGGGAAAGCCGAGAGATGGGAGGGATCGTCATGCAAAGGCAGGATATGATCGCGATGCTGACAGAAGCGCGGCTGGAAAAGGGGATCTCACAGGCGGAGCTTGCGCGGATGATCGGCACTCAGCGGTCAAGCATCTGCCGGTTGGAGAGCGGTGCGCAAAATCCAACATTGGACACGGTCTTGAAGATCGCCTCCGCCCTGGGCAAGACGGTAACTCTCTCATTGGAGGATCATGAAGAAATGGAGAAAAGCGCTTACAGCCTTCGTATATATGATACAGAGCTCATGAGATTTGCCATGGGGAAACGCGGTCTGGAAGGGCTGGTAGCCGAGATCGTTTCTGTGAATGAGGATTCCCGACACTTGCTCCCGCTGGATATGGAATGTACCGGCGAGGGCGTCATTAAGTGGCTGGAGCGTCGCGTGATCCCCAAGAATCGCACGTTCGTAGATGAGATATTAAAAACGCTGGGCCTGAGTCAAAACGATACCAAAGGCATCATCGATGTGTGCAAGGGACTATCCCTTAATGACAGCTACTGGATCGTGCCGGATGGTTTTGACGGGAAGTTTGCCGATTATAATCTGTATCAGAATCGTTTTTCGGAAATGCTGGCGCTGGTGGCTTATACCGGTGCGGGGCAGAGCCGGGAGGTATTCACCACTTCCCCGGAGCTGACGACCAACGGTATGCTGCCAAAGGCGTGGCGCTTTATTGAGAACGATGGTATTTATCTTTATAAGGGCGGCACCAGCGGCGCGTCCAATACGGGCCGGGAACCATACTGCGAATACTATGCCTC
>CANQCS010000119.1 GCA_947589745.1 uncultured Oscillospiraceae bacterium | reverse complement strand
TGCCGCCTTGATCTTTTGATAGTCTTCTTCGTTAAATTTGTACTTCATCTTTTGTCACCCTCTGCTATTATACCACAACTCTTCCTGCTTTGCTACTTCTTATTGGAGAATAGTATAAAGCAATGGGGAGCCAGAACGAACTCTGAGCATTCGCCTGGCTCCCCGATGGTGACCCAGCGGGGATTCGAACCCCGGACCCACTGCTTAAAAGGGTATGGGAAATCGTTGATTTACAATAAAAATCATCAATTTTGACATGTATTTGACATGCATAGCCCCTCATTTCCCGTTATTTTGACGGGTCAGATAGGCGTCCAGCTTGTCCACAGATCTTCTCTTGTGGACCTGATCCAGGTGGGTATAGATTCGCAGAGTGGTGGACACGTCGGCGTGGCCCATTTGGGCGCAGGCCTGGACCACGTCCACCCCGGCCAGGTACAGCAGAGTGCAGAAGGTGTGCCGGAGCCAGTGCATGGTGATTGGCGGGATGGTCATGTCCAGCGTCTTCGGTCCAGGCTTGCCGGATTTCATGCGCTCCAAGTCGGCGGCGGTGCGCTGGCCATACTTGCGGTTCAGCTCCCGCATGTAGGACCGCCACAGCTTGGCCCAGGCCGATTCTGTCATAACCTCGCCGTGGGCGCTGGAGATCACCAGAGTGCCGTCCCGGGGCATCTGGGCCATGTAGTCGGCCAGCCGCTGGGGGATATCCACCACCCGCATACCGGCGGCGGATTTGGTCATGTGCCGGAGGCTGGGCACACCATTGGGGTCGTACTCGATGACTTTGTTGACCGAGATCGTCCGGCCCTCCAGGTCCACGTCGTCCCAGGTCAGAGCGGCAAGCTCACCCCTTCGGAGGCCGGACAGCATCATAATGACCGCCACCGGCTGGGCCCGGTGAGGCGTGTCCCAGATCCACTTTTGTTCCTCTGCCGTCAGGGCGCGGCGGTGTTCCTCCCGGCGGCCCACGGCCCCCAGCTTCACCAGGTCTGTGGGATTGGAGGCAATGACCCGGCCCACGGCCCGCCGCATGATCTGGTCTATCGTGGAGCGGTACAGGCTGATCGTGCGCCGGGAGAGCTCCCGGTCCGCCAGGTCCAGCAGCACCCGCTCGATATCGTCCGCCCGGACCTGGCCCACCTCGTAGCCGTCCAGCGCATCCTTCCATAGCTTCACCGCCCGCCGGTAGTTCTCCATCTGGCGGGCGGTGATATTTTCGTGTTCCTTCATCCGGAGCCAGTCATCCGCCCAGGCGGCGAAGCTGTCCCGCTGAGAGAGCACATCGAGACCGCGTCCCAGCTGGAGCCGGGCGGCGGTCTCTTTTTCTTTCAGCTCTGCGGGGGACCGGGCGTATACGGTCTTGTATTTCCGCTTGCCGGTCTCATCCCGGCCCAGGTAGATCTGCGCAGAATACCGGCCGTCTGCCCTTTTCTTTGCCCGCGGCATAGGGGGTCACCTCCTGAAAATAGCAATGAAAATGGCAGACAACCAAAGCTGTCTGCCATTTCTTGAACAGAAATAGGTGGGGCGACACTCCCACATCTCCAACGAGGGCGACGGCTGCCCGTTCCGTCCTCTACTCCTGTCCAGTACACTATTATGCGCTTACAGCTCTATTATACACGTTTGCAAAGATAAAATCAAGCCTTTTTTAGAGTGCCCTTAGCAATATAATTCTTGACCCTGTTCCTGTTGAGGACGTAGAGAGACCGGGCATAATACCGGCTTGAGCAAGACAGGCGCACAGCAACTTTGACATATTCGCCTTCTACGAAAAATTCCTTTACAAATTCGACGGACCCGTCTGACGGATTCTGGCCCACATAGTCAGGGAAAGCGAGAATATTGATCAATTCCGCTCCATATTTGGCAAAATCGGTGGGATGGGATGTCTGCATGTGGGCCAGATTACTTGGTGAAAAGTAGATATTCCGATCCTGCACAGGAGGCAGGCCAAGCAGGGCCTCAACGCGAGGTGTCATTTGTCCAACGATTTTGATGATGATCCCAGCTTTCTATGTTTGCGTTGTGTCGGTGGGGGTATCGTCAGGCGGGGGCGTAGGGGCGTCCTGGCGCTGGTAGCGGGGAATCTCCGTCAGCTCCGAGACGCGCTTGACGGCCTCCTGCTGGCCAGCAGGGTTAAGATTATCGTAGGCGCGGTCCAGCTCTTTCTTAAGGGTTGTAACCCTAACACCAGCATTGAGGTTGGCTTCAAAAGATTCTTCGACTTTGACCTTGACGGTATAAGAATCGTCGATCTCAACAGGATCGACGCTCAAAGCAGCCGCAATACGACGAATTGTTTCTTTTTTGGGGTTTCTCAAGTCGTTTTCCCACTGAGCTATGGTTTGATATGTTACCCCTAGTTTTAAGCCAAGTTCTTTTTGCGTCATCCCGGCTTTTTTACGAGCGTCCTTTATGCGTTGACCGGTGGTCATGTATATCACCTCGCTTATATAATAACCCTTCATTTGCAAAAGGTCAAGAAAAAATTTTTACAAAAGACTGCTTTTACTATTGACTTTTACGTTTGCCTGCGCTAATATGTTTATACAGTCAAAAGTAAAAGCGAAAGGGGTGAAAAACCGATGCGCATCAACCGTGAGAGACTGGCCGCCGCAATGGTCCGTCATGATTTGAACGGGAAGAAGTTGGCCGAAAAGGCTGGCATATCTCGTATTACCATGACCGCCGTGCGGAACGGCAAAAGCTGCTCCAAAGAGACGGCAGAGAAGCTGGCCGCCGTGCTGGGGCCGGGAATCATCGAGAAGGAGGCGTAACCATGCAGCTATCGCGTTATGAGCAGGAAACCATCATTAATTTCAACGAGGATGAGGCCACGGCCAGCGTGTACACCCACAACGTGGCCCTGCTCCACAAGCTGGAGAAGCTGGCCCAGGACCAGCCGGACAAGTGCCGCCTGGAGCGGACCAGCCATGGAGGCAAGGCGGCGGACTACATCGTCCCGAAAGCGTGGGTGAGAATCCGCCCCGCCCGGCAGCTCAGTGAGGCAGAACTGGAGGTAAGGCGTGAGGCTTCGAAAAAGGCCAAAGTTGCCCGTATGACGACCAAACACAAGGCGGCGCAGACACACGACGCCCTTCGGATGGGTAAGGATACCTCCCAGGACGTCCCCACCGAAACCCAGCTAGTTTACAGTGGAAAGGAGGCCTAAATCAGCATGTATTATCCCAGACGACCCAACAAGCCCCGGCGGGTCATCCACTCCATCGAGGAGCTGCCGGTCATCTGCGACGCGGCGGAGGCCGGGCTGCTGCTGCGGTGTACCCCGGAGAAGATCTGCCGGATGGCCCGGGACGGTATCCTGAAGGGCACCAAGTCCGGCGAGCGGAACTGCTGGCTGTTCAGACGGGACGACCTTGTGGCGTACCTGGACCGGATGTTCGAGAGCGGGGTGGTAGATTGAGCGTCTACGATAACCTTCCCGCAAAGCTGCGGGAGACCGGCCTATTCTGCTGCTGGCGGCGGGAACAGCGGGGAGAGAGAACCACAAAAATCCCCTACAATCCCCGGACCGGCCGCAAGGCCCGGAGTACCGACCCGGCCACCTTCGCCCCCTTCCCCGTAGCCCTAGAGGCCGTGGGGCGGTATGACGGCCTGGGGGTGGGCGTGTTCGGTACCCTGGGCGCTATCGACATTGACCACTGCCTGATGCCGGATGGACGATTGTCCGACATGGCCCAGGATGTGGTCGCCACTATGCGGGCCTACACGGAGCGGTCCCCCAGCGGCACCGGGCTGCGGATCCTGTTCACCGCCGAGAACTTCCAGTACGACAAGGACCGGTATTATATCAATAACCAGAAGCTGGGCCTTGAGGTCTACATAGGCACGGTGACCGACAAATTTGTCACCGTGACCGGGAACACCTCAATGCAGGGCATGGACCTGGAGGAACGTGGGGAACAGCTGGCGGAGGTGCTGGAGCGGTACATGGTGCGGCCCAAGAAGCGGCAGGCCCCGGCACCAGCCCGCCAACCCATGGACCTGGACGACATGGCCCTGGTGGAGAAGATCAAGCGCTCCAAGGGCGGCGACATGTTCCGTTATCTGTGGGACGGACAGTTCGTCGGTTTTTACAAGTCCCATTCCGAGGCGGACCAAGCCCTGTGCAACATTCTGGCATGGTGGACCAACCGGGACGCAGAGCGGATGGACCGGCTTTTCCGGCAGTCCGGCCTGATGCGGGAGAAATGGGACAGGCCCACCGCCGGCAGCACCTACGGCAAGATCACCATCCAAGAGGCAATCGACAGCTGTCAGGGTGGTTACTCCCCACAGGAGCATTTCCAGCGCAAGGCGGACAAAATCACCGTGGAGACCGCAGACGGCCCCCGGACGCTGGCGGACTTCCACCCGGACAAAAACGACCGGTATGGCTGGAACGACATCGGCAACGGGAACCTGTTCGCGGATTGGTACCGAGAAATGGCCCGGTACGTGCCGGAACGAAAGAAATGGTTCGTCTATGACGGTGTGGCCTGGCGGCCGGACGTCGGAAACCTCCGTGTGATGGAGCTGTGCAAGGATCTGGCGGACGATCTGCTGATCTATGCGCTGTCTCTGACGGATGAGCTCCAGAGGCAGAACTACCTAGAGTTTGTCCGGCGCTGGCAGGTGCGCAGGAACCGGGAGACCATCCTGAAGGACGCGGCCAGCGTGTATCCCGTGGCCCTGGACCAGTTCGACACTGACCCCTATCTGTTCAACTGCCTTAACGGTACTCTGGATCTGAGAAGCAGCTATTTCCGGCCCCATTCACCGGCGGACATGCTCACTAAGGTCAGCGGCGTCAACTATGACCCGGATGCAAAAAGCGAGCTGTGGGAGAAGTTCGTGGAGGACATCATGCAGGGAGATGTGGGAAAGACCCTCTTTTTGCAGAAGTCTTTCGGCTATGGATTGACCGGGGACACGTCGCAAGAATGTCTTTTTATCCTGTACGGTCCTTCGACCCGAAACGGCAAGGGGACACTCGCGGAGACTTTCTTAAAGGTGTTGGGCGAATATGGCCGGACTGCCAAGCCGGAGACCATCGCCCAGAAGCCGACGGTCAACAGCAGCGGCCCGTCTGAGGATGTGGCCCGGCTGGCCGGGGCCCATGTGGTCAGCATCGCCGAGCCAGGGAAAGGAATGGTGCTATCCGCCGCACTGGTGAAGACCCTGACCGGCAACGACAAGATCGCGGCTCGGTTCCTCAACGAAAACAGTTTTGAGTTTTACCCGCGGTTCAAGCTGTTCATCAATACGAATCACTTGCCACAGGTCAACGACGTGACTGTGTTCAGTTCCGGGCGGGTGAAGGTCATCCCCTTCGAGCGGCACTTCACCGAGGAGGAGCAAGACAAGTCGCTAAAGCAGAAGTTGGCCAAGCCCAAGAGCCTGAGTGGAATCCTCAACTGGTGCATCGACGGCTTGTGGCTCATGCGGGAGACGGGATTTGACCCGCCGCAGGCTGTCCAGGCAGCCACAGCGATCTATCAGCAGGCCAGCGACAAGATCAGCCGGTTCATTGCGGATGAGCTGGAGGCCGGGGCCAACTTTGAGGTCAGAACGGCGGAGGTCTACGCACGGTATCAGGCATGGTGTGAGGCAAACGGGCTCAGGTATGAAAGCTCGACCAAAATGAACGAGGCGCTGCGGCGAGTGGCAGAGGTGAGACAGGCCAGGCCCAGGGCCGGCGGCGAGAAAACGACCATGCTTTTGGGCTATCGGTTGAGATCCACAGATTGACCTTGGGGGTAGATGTGGAAGGTATTTATATTACTTCTCTATAGAGATAAAATAAATACCCCTATAATAAACTTCCCCAACTGCCCCCAGATTTTCCGTATTCATTGCAGCACAACGTTTTCAAACGTGTGGGATTTTTCCGCACAGAAAGGAGAAAAAATGGGAAACGAATTTAAGGCACCGTTTCCGGACAAGAAAAATACTGGAAATAATTTACAAAGCAAGAGTGTTGTAAAACAGGTAATCTGCCCCCTCGATGGGCTCCCCTGTGAGATGGACTGCCCGGACCGTTACCGTGACCGGCCCGAGGGCGGCTGGCAACTCACTGTGGCGGTGGAGCTGGATCGCATAGAGGCGCAGGTCCAAGTAAAAGAGAATGCCGCCCAGGGTGCTACCAACACCCTGGGCGGCCAGGTGGAACAGCATAACAACGGTCGTTCCACCTCTAGTATACAAAATCCATAAGGGGGTTGTCAAGCAATAATGAGGGAAGAACAAATTAGGGCAATTGTGGCGCTGCTTGAGACAGCTGGCGAGAGAGAGCTTGACCTGATATACAGGTTTATCAAGAACATTACTGCGGAGGCTCCGAGCCTGCGGATGGGCAGACGGGAGGCGCAGAGATGAACGACAAGATCATGGCTGGCGGTAACCTGGACAACATTGTGGGCCGTCTCACTGCCTGCATCGGCTTGCTCCATGTCATCCATGCCAATATGCCTGATGATGCCGGGGACCTGTCCGAATCGCTCTATGCAGCCTGTGATCTGCTGGAGTGTATCACCAGGGACTTCCAGGCAGATATTGACGGCGCGGAGGAGGCCGACGAGAGGTGACAGACAAAGAGCGGCAGAATGAATCCAATCTCCTGGAAATGATACGGCACTCCAAAAATCCCTCTGCGGTCCTGGAATATGCGCTTGAAATCGCGTTCTTTCTGCTGAATGAGCAGGGCGAACAGAAGGGTGCTGGGTGCTGCGGACACCCCCCTGCCCTTGAAGTTGGCGGGGCCCGGCCGCCGGACCGGCAGCGGGCCTCACCTCATGGTGCGTGACCCATTTTCGCGGATTTTTTGGAAAAAACGGGGAGGGGTCGCACGGAAAAACGCCCCGCGGTGTACGGTGACGCCCGCCGCCGGTCCTACGATAACCAATTACCGCCCTCCAAGGTAGGGGGGTAGCCATCCACGAAAGGAGTAGCGCGTTGAAGGTCAAAATCACTTACACGGCCGCAGAGACCAAAGCGGCTCTTGACACTCTGGCGGCAGTGCGGAAAATCCTCCCTTCTGTCAGAGTACACATGAGCGAGACTCACCCGCCATTCAAGCACATTTATGTGAGCGATTCCACCAAAAAGGGTTGCAATTCCGGGAAAAAAGTGATATAATTAATTTGAAAATCGGCATGAGTACCGCCCGCTCTACGGGTTAGCCTAAAAGGCATGGGAAGCAGTTCGCCATCTGCTCTCATGCCTTTTTTCTATCCTCCGAGGGCGGCTTTTCCGTTCTTTTCCCGCCCTCGGAGGTCCTACAAGAAAAGGACTTGCGGAAAACTATTTTCAGAAAGGAACGCGAAACATGAAAAAGTATGTGAAGATGCTGAAACAGACGGCGGCGAAAATCGCCGGAACCGTCCGCCATGCGAGGCAGGGCCGGGCCGAGGCTGCGGAGTGGCAGCGGCGCTGCGAGATCCTGTCCAATGTCCTGGCGGATACCCTGAAACAGGGGAACCTGTGAGGAGGGCCGAACAATGCGCGTCAATAAAGTTTACAACCTGTTCGACCTGAAAGAGAAGATGTACGCTCTGCGGCAGGATATCCAGAAAGAGGCGGAAACAATCGACCGGATGGGCAAGGACGAGTCTGTGCCTGTTTCGGTTCTCGAAAACAAGGCTTTTCACCGGGATTCCTTGATTGCCGAGTATGACCGGCTGAAGAAGCAGCACGACGAAATGGAGGAAAAGCAGATGGGACAGGTCAAAGACAGCTTTGCCCGCGGCGGCGGGGCCAACAGCGAGACAATCAAGGCCAAGGCCGCTTTTTACCGTGGCGTTTTGTCCGGGCGCGTTGTCAAGAGCTATGAGGGCCTGGGCGCTATCCCGGCGGCTGACCCTGACCTGGGCGGCGGGGACCGGTTCCTGCCCACCAACCTGTCCAACGAGCTCATCGTGGAGCCCGTGGTGGAGAATCCTCTGCGTGCTGCGGTTCGCATGAGCAACGTCACCGGCCTGGAGGAGCCCCGGCTGAGCTTCACGGTAGATGGAGCCTACGACGATATCACCGACAAGGACACCGCAAAGGAAATCCAGCTGAAGGGCGACAGCGTGGTCTATGGCCGCCACAAGGTGAAGGTCATGGCCCGCGTGTCCGATACCGTCATCCACGGCACGGACACCAATCTTGTGACCGAGATCGAGAACGGGCTGCGCAACGGCCTGGCGGTCAACGAGCTGAACCGGATGTTCGCCAAGTCGCCCGGCGAGGGCTACGAGGAAATGTCCTTCTACTCCACCCAGAACAACGTCAAGGAGATCCAGGGGACCACCAAGCAGGAGGCCATTGCCAAGGCCCTGGCGGACCTGCCGCTGGCCTATCGCCGCAACGCCTCCATCGTCATGTCCGGCCTGGACTGGTACAATATGTGGAAGGACAACCTGAACAACAGCGGCACGTTCTTCCAGGGGCAGCCCCTGACGCTGTTCGGCAAGCCGGTGGTCCTGGTGGACGAGGCTGACGAGCCCATTGTGGGGGACCTCTCCTACTGCGGGATCAACTACGACATCGGCGCCATTTACGACACCGACAAGGACGTCGCCAAGGGTGAGTATATGTTCGTGCTCACTGCCTGGTACGACATCAAGCTGCGGCTGGCCAGCGCGTTCCGCCGGGCTAAGGTGCAGGCAGAATAAAACATAAAAGAGCCGTCCGGGTGGGCGGCTCTTTCTGGTAGGAGGTGCGCTATGAGCGATAGGGAGCTGTTCCGGGCCGTCCGGGAGCTGCAGGCCCGGCCCCTGGTGCTGCTGTGCCAGACCCCGGCGGGGAAGGTGTGTTGCATGGGCCTGTCAGAGTGTATCAGGACCGGGAGCACCTTTATTCAGGTGGTCATAGATGAGCTGGACAAGCTGCTGGAGGAGGAGCTGGGAGGGGCGGAAAACTGACATGTATTTTGACTTGCATACCATCAAAAGTTAGTCGATTTTTGCCCGTTTGGACTAGAAAATAGTCTTTTGCAGCGAATAGCAAAACCTCTGAAAGCTCTGTAATTGCAAGGCTTTCAGAGATTTTGTACTGGTGACCCAGCGGGGATTCGAACCCCGGACCCACTGCTTAAAAGGCAGTTGCTCTGCCGCCTGAGCTACTGAGTCA
>CANQCS010000118.1 GCA_947589745.1 uncultured Oscillospiraceae bacterium | reverse complement strand
CTTAAGCGCACTTTTGGTGACTTTTCCTGCGAGGGAAAAGTCACCAGGGGTGAGCAGGGGCCGAAAGGCCCCTCCCAGGCCCGGTGGGGGGCGGAGCCCCCTACCACCGACTGGCAAACAGAAAATTTAATTTTTTTCTTATTTTGGCGTTGAGCCCAGCAGAGGTTTGGTGTATAATAGTGCCGCTGGAACAGGGCCCCGGACAGGGCCGGAAGCCGATCAATACAAAAAACGGAGGAAAACAGGACTATGTTTACCGCGCTTTTGAACAATCTGAAGGAAAATCACCGCACCATCGTGTTCACCGAGGGCCCCGACGCCCGCATCCAGGAGGCCGCTGAGCGCCTGATGAAGGAGGGCCTGATGGGCGTCATTCTGGTGGGCAACGTGGAGGAGGTCAAGGCCGCCGCGGAGAAGAACGGGTTTGATATCTCCGGCGCCGAGATCATCGACCCCGCCACCTATGAGGGCATGGACGAGATGGTCAGCACCATGGTCGCCCTCCGCAAGGGCAAGATGAGCGAGGAGGACTGCCGCAAGGCCCTCCAGAAGGGCAACTACTTCGGCACCATGCTGGTGAAGATGGGCAAGGCCGACGCCCTGCTGGGCGGCGCCACCTACTCCACCGCCGACACCGTCCGCCCCGCCCTGCAGCTGGTCAAGACCCGCAAGGGCGCTCACCTGGTGTCCTCCTGCTTCATCCTGAAGCGCGACACCGGCGACGAGGCCCTGCAGATGCTGTGCATGGGCGACTGCGCCATCAACCTCAGCTATGAGGACAGCGTGGACAAGGAGGGCAATGTCACCCTGTCCGGCGCCCAGAAGCTGGCCGAGGTGGCCGTGGAGTCCGCCCGCACCGCCAAGTTCTTCGGCATCGACCCCAAGGTCGCCGTGCTGAGCTTCTCCACCAAGGGCTCCGGCAAGGGCGCTACCGTGCCTCTGTCCGCCGCCGCCACCAAGATCGCCCAGGAGATGGCCCCCGAGTTCGCCATCGACGGCGAGATGCAGTTCGACGCCGCTGTCTCCCCCACCGTGGGCCAGCTGAAGTTCCCCGGCAGCAAGGTGGCCGGCTACGCCAACACCTTCATCTTCCCCAACATCGAGGCCGGCAACATCGGCTACAAGATCGCCCAGCGCCTGGGTGGGTATGAGGCCTACGGCCCCATCCTCCAGGGCCTCAACGCCCCCATCAACGACCTGTCCCGCGGCTGCAACGCCGAGGAGGTCTACAAGATGGCCATTATTACCGCTGGTATGGCGTAATAGAAAAAATACAGTTTGTATATACAAAAGGGGCCCCGGCAGCTGCCGGGGCCCCTTTTTATGCGGTTATATGGAACAGATCAGGGGTTGAGTTGCATACGGTCCTTCTCCGTCAGACGGCGGATGACCCGGCAGGGATTCCCCACCGCGAGACTGTGGGGCGGGATGTCCCGGGTGACGACGCTGCCCGCGCCGATCACGCTTCCACGTCCCACGGTCACGCCGCCGCAGACCACCACGTTGGAGGCCAGCCAACAGTCGTCCTCGATGGTGATGGGCTTGGCATACTCCAGATTATACCAGCTCCCGTCGGGACGCTGGCGGACGTTGCGTTCCTCGGGAAGCAGGGGGTGCATGGGGGTGGCCAGGGTGACATTGGGGCCGATCATCACGTTATCCCCGATGTAGACCGGGCAGACGTCCAGGCAGGTGAAGTTGAAGTTGGCGCCGCTGAATTTTCCAAAGTGGGTGTTGCAGCCGTAGTCGAAGTAGATGGGCGCCTGGAGCAGGGGCGGCTCCTGACAGGCGGGGAGCAGCTCCCGGAGGATGGCCAGCTGCACAGCGGGCTCGTCCTCGTCCGTCAGGTTATACCGCCGCGCCAGCTTGCGGGTCTTGAGCCGCATCCGGCTCAATTCAGGGTCCGAGGGGTCGTAGAGCTGCCCTGCCAGCATTTTTTCCAGTTCCGTCATGGTGGTTTCCCCTTTCTGATCGCATGAGTCTCTATTGTGCTGTCCGAGGCAGCAGCGGCACGATGTTTCTCTAGCGATTCATTTCATCAACAATATTGGCCGGTTTTGAGGTCATTTCCACCCAGGCGGGAACAAAGCCGCTGCGAATGGCGTTCCTGACCGACCGGATATTCGACCAGGCGGAGCAGTAAAACGGCACTTTCTGCCTGTTCAGGATCTCTCTCGCCAGCGCGCTTGTCAGCGCGGAGGCGATCCCCTGCCGCCTGTATTCCGGCAAAACGTCCACGCCGATCTGCCACATATCGTCGCAATCCGCGGAACAGGCCGCCAATCCAACCAGCTTGTCTCCGTCATACGCGCCAACGCCGAGGACGTCCAAATGCCTGCGTTTGCTGCAAAGCGCATTGCTCCACTCGGGGCGGTACAACTCCCCAAAATCCTCCTGTACCAGGACGCGCGTCTGATAGGCGCACGAAAGTGAGGGAATCCTGTCGATATCCGGAAGATAATACTCGGCCATGAAACAGATTTTATGGCCTCTTTCAGACAGGCGCTCGTTCAGCCAGTTCATGTTCGGGGTTTCAAAGCAGCGGTAAAATTCAAACTTTTTTACATACTCGGACACCACATCCATGGTTTCGGGGATGGAGGCCGCGACGACATTGCTGCCATAGGAAACCAGATTGCAGGTGATCGGCTCCTCCAGATATTTGCGGGCGTTTCTTCCCAATTGGAAGGGAGAAAGCACATTCTTTTCTGACCGGAAATCCTCCGCCCGGCAGCCTATGTCCTCCGCGGACTGCCTCATGGCGGTTTCCAGTATTTCTTGATTCGTCATAAGATGCTCCTGAGACTGATGTGCGTTAGATAGTTTACCGGCCCTGCCGCAGCTTTTGCAGCAGCGTTTCAAATTCCTCATTCAGAGGGCAGGCCAGCTCCACGGCCTCCCCCGTCCGGGGGTGGATGAATCGGAGCCCCACGGCGTGGAGGCACTGGCCGGTGAGGCCGGGGACCGGCTTCTTCGCTCCGTAGACCGTGTCGCCGTAGATGGGGTGGCCGATGTGGGCCATGTGGACACGGATCTGGTGGGTGCGGCCCGTCTCCAGGCGGCAGCGGATGTGGGTGAGGCCGGGAAAGCGCTCCAGCACCTCCCAGTGGGTGACGGCGGGCTTTCCGTTCCTCTGGACCACCGCCATCTTCTTGCGGTCCGACGGGGAGCGGCCGATGGGGGCGTCCACCGTGCCCCGGTCCTCCCGGAGGTTCCCCACGACGATGGCCTCGTAGGTGCGGGCCAGGGTGTGGTCCTGGAGCTGGGCGGAGAGGGCCAGGTGGGCGGCGTCGTTCTTGGCGGCGATGATGAGGCCGCTGGTGTCCCGGTCGATGCGGTGGACGATGCCGGGGCGGAGGGTCCCCCCTACCCCGCTGAGACTGCCGCCGCAGTGGTACAGCAGGGCGTTCACCAGGGTGCCGTCCGGGTGGCCGGGGGCCGGGTGGACCACCAGGCCCGCGGGCTTGTTCACCACAATGACGTCGGCGTCCTCGTAGACCACATCCAGGGGGATGTTCTGGGGCGCGGCATCCAGGGGCTCCGGGGCGGGGATATCTACCGCGACCGCTTCCCCGCCGGTGAGGCGGCAGCTCTTGGGGGCCGGTCTGCCGTTTACCGTGACATGGCCCTCCTCAATGAGGCGCTGGGCCGCGGAGCGGGTCAGGTCCGGGAGACCGGCGGCCAGGAAGCTGTCCAGCCGGGTACCGGCGTCGTCAGGTCCCGCTTGCAGGATCGTCGGTTCCATCTCCGGCCTCCGTATTCCGGGGGGAAGCCCCCTGGTCCGTTTTTCCCTTGCCGGACGATTTCCCGTAGAGCAGGACATAGTACGCGGCAAAGCCCAGCACGCCCACGACCACCAGCATATCCGCCACGTTGAAAACGGGATAGCTGGGGAAAAACTCCAGGTGGAACATGTCCACCACATACCCCAGGCGAACCCTGTCAATGAGATTGCCCAGGCCGCCGCCCAGGACCAGGGTCAGGGTCCAGCGGGCCAGGGGGTGGGGAAAGACGTCCTTCCACAGCAACAGGGCCACGCCGGTGAGCAGGACCACGGTGAACACCGTCAGCAGCCAGGTGTGGTTTGTCAGGATGGAGAAGCCGCCGCCGGTGTTGCGGACGTAGAGCAGCTCCACCACGTGGGGGATCAGGGGCATGGAGGCGTGGAGCTCCAGATGGGCGGTGACGAAGGCCTTGACGGTCTGGTCCGCGATAACGGAAAGTATGATCGCGAGAATATATAACATAAAGTAGTCTCCTTGGGCGAAGAAATGACGGCATGGGAGGGAGCGGGGGAAATTTGTTCCGCCGGTATTGTACCATATCCGGGACCGGTTGGCAATGGGCGGAATTGGCGGACATGGCGGAGGAGCCGTCCGGGGGGCGGCTCCTCTGACTGCGTCTGTTTTTGGGAAAAGGGGCTTGAAATTCCATCGGGTATGGAGTAAAATCAAATCGGAAACATAATAGCGGGCAGGCCGTGAAGTGCCGCGAACACCTCACGGCCCTGTACGAGTGAAGTGACCACTCAGCACAGCAGCTTGCGCTGCACCACGGGGCTATTATACCCGTTTTCCCCTCTTATTGCAAGAGCGGAAAACGGTATGTGACAGCCTGTGCGTTCGCGTTGTTTGACAAGGCGGTGTTGGGTTGAAGAACTCGACGCCGCCGTTATGTTTCCCCGCAGGGCGCGGCGGGGCGGAGGCCCCGCTCCGCCGTGGCCGGGCGGGGGACCAAAAATAAAATAAAAAACAGGAGGAAACAGAAATGAAGAGAAAGTGCGTATCTATGTTGCTGGCCATCGTCATGGTGCTGGCGATGTTGCCGGGGACGGCGTTGGCGGAGGAGGAAGAGGTCATCACTTACCCGGTGACCGGAGGGAACATTTATATCAAATATAACGCCGAAGAAGATTATTGTTACATCTGGGACTGTGATGATAGTGTTACAGAGGCGGACATTCCCAGTGAGGTCGAAGGCCATATAGTCAAACGGATACGCCAAGAGGCGTTTGCCAACTGTCCCGAATTAACAAGCGTATCGCTTCCTGATTCGTTGACCTTTATTGCAGATTGGGCATTTGAAAATTGTACGGCATTGACCAGCATCACGATTCCCGCAGCAGTAGAACTGGACAGAAATCCTTTCACCGGATGTGATAATTTGAAAGAGATCAAGGTCGCTGCGGACAATCCTAATTATGTGGTGGAAAATGGGGCTATTTTTAGCAAAGATAAGATATCTCTGATAAGTTATCCATCGGCATCCGGCGCATATAACGTTCCCGATGGAGTAGAAGAAATCGGGGACAGCGCTTTTGAGCAGTGTACCGGGATTACTAGCGTGACCTTACCGGATTCTCTTACTTCTATTGGTTATTATGCGTTTGCTGAATGTCGCAATTTGACCAGCGTGACTTTACCCGACTCCTTGACGTCGATTGGGGATTGTGCGTTTTTTGAATGCAGCGAACTGACCGGTGTGACTTTACCGCACTCTCTGACTTCTATTGATCAAGCTGTATTTTCCTATTGCGACAATTTGACCAGCGTGACGATTCCCGCCTCTGTGACCACTATCGGTAGTGGAGCGTTTTTGGGCTGTGACTCCTTGAAAGATGTTTATTATGCTGGCACCGAGGCCCAGTGGAAAGCCATCGAAATCGACCACAGTGGCGAGTCTGGAGATCACAACGCCCCCCTCGCTGATGCCACCATCCACTACAACAGCACCGGTCCCGAGGCCGCTGACAAGCCGAGCACTCCCGACACCCCCTCCACTCCTAGCACCACTGCTCCCTCCTTCACCGATGTGAAGCCCAGTGCGTACTATGCAGCGCCTGTGGCCTGGGCAGTGGAGCAGGAGATCACCAGCGGCACCGGCAACAACCAGTTCTCCCCCGGTCGCACCTGCAACGTCAGCGAGATCCTGACCTTCCTCTGGCGCGCCGCCGGCAAGCCTGAGCCCACCGTCGATAATCCTTTCACCGATGTGAAAGAGAGCAATTTCTACTACAAGCCCGCCATGTGGGCCTATGAGAAGGGCATGGTGACCGGCAGCACCTTTGACCCCAGCGCGGTGTGCACCCGCGCCATGGCCGTGACCTTTATCTGGCAGGCCTCCGACAGTCCCGCCGCCGATCCGGCCTCTTTCACCGACGTGCCCGCGGATTCCTCCTACGCCGCCGCTGTGGCTTGGGCCGTGGCCAACGGCGTCACGGAGGGCGTGGGCAACGGCCAGTTCAATCCAACCGGCACCTGCACCCGGGGACAGATCGTCACGTTCCTCTACCGCGCTTTTGCCGAGTGATCCCGGCGCATAAAAACCGCCTCTGAAAGGGACAAAAAACTATTTTACAGGAGAAAGAAGCCATGAGAAGAAAGTGTATATCCATGCTGCTTGCCATTGTCATGGCCCTGTCGCTGCTGCCGGGGACGGCGTTGGCGGAGGAGAAAGAAGACATCGTCTACCCCGTGACCGGAGGCAACATCTACATTCATCTCATTGATGATGGAAAACCCCAGGGATATTTTGTTTATAAGTGCGACGAGACCGTAACGAAAGCGGATATTCCAGGAGAAATAAATGGACACACGATAAATGGTATTGATGAAGATGCGTTTTCCGATTGCACCAATCTAACTAGTGTGACGATCCCAGCAGAAATCGAGTATATCATGCCCGGTTGTTTTTCTGGATGCTCCAATCTGACAGAATTTGTCGTTGATGAGGATAATGCGTCTTATAGCGCTGAAAATGGTATCTTGTATAGTAGCTGGTATGCTGATTTCAAGCGTGTCCTCGCATATCCATCTGCTACCGGTGAATGCAGTATTTCTGAGGGTATAATTGGCATTGGAAATTGCGCATTTCAAAATTGCACAGGACTGACTGGTTTAACTATCCCGTCCAGTGTAACAAGCATTGGAGTATACGCATTTCAAAACTGCACAGGACTGACTAGTTTAACTATCCCCGCCAGTGTAACAGACATTGAGGCACCCGCTTTTGGGGGATGTGTAAATTTGACGAATTTCTCGGTTGCTGCAGATAATCCAAACTACTCAGCTGATGGTAGCATCTTGTATAATAAGGATAAAACAACTCTTTTGGCCTGCTCAAGCGCCTCCGGTGCATTTACGGTCCCGAACGGAGTGACCAGCATTGGTCGGGATGCATTTGAAGATTGTACTGGTCTTGTTAGCGTAGTATTACCCACGACCTTGACCACCATTCAGTGGGCAGCCTTTCAAGGCTGTGATAATTTGTCCGAAGTGACGATCCCTGTCTCAGTTATTAAAATTGGCGATTTTGCGTTTAATGTTTGGGGTTCCTTAACCGATGTCTATTATGCCGGGAGTGAGGAGCAATGGAACGCTATTGATTTTAGCGATTATAATAACGTTCTTTTTAACGCCACCATCCACTACAACAGCACCGGCCCGGATATTTCCACGCCGGACACTCCCGCCGCTAACCCGGTGACTGTCGCCAGCGCCTCCCACGGCACTGTCACTACCTCCCCCGCCTCCGCCAAGGCGGGCGAGACGGTCACCCTGACGGCAAAGCCGGAACAGGGCTATGAGCTGTCCGCCCTCACCGTCACCGACGCCGGCGGCAAGGCTGTGGCAACTTCCAAGCAGAGCGACGGGACTTACGCCTTCACCATGCCCGCCTCCGCTGTGACCGTCCAGGCCAGCTTCCAGGAGGCGAAACAGTCCGGGACGGCGTTCACCTTTGATTTCGAGTTTGACACCTCGTCCATGGCGGGTCATATTCTCACGATCAAAATAATCGTCTACATGAACGGCATAAGGCTGCTGGATATTCCGGTTGAGCTCTCCCTCTCCTGAGACAGAAAGAGGAGCGCGCCCCAGGCGCGCTCCTCTTTTTCAACGAGAACCATCCATCGTTACCGTGCGGGAATCGCAGGGATTGCAACGCTTTAAGAGCGATAGTAAAGTTCTTTTTGATACTTTTTCTTTCAAGAAAAAGTATCAGTTCTGCTCTCCCAGGAATTGGGCGGGGTCGATGAAAGCGCCGTCCTTGGTGACGCTGAAGTGCAGGTGGGCGCCCAGGCCCGCCTCGGTGATGGAGGTGTTGCCCACCGTGCCGATGGGCGCGCCGGCCTCCAGCTCGTCACCGGCCAGGACGCTGACCTCCGGCTGGAGGCTGGCATAGGTGGTGGCGTAGCCATCGGCGTGCTCCACCACTACGGTGGTGCCCAGGCGGCTGTCCTGCCGGATGGAGAGGACCGTGCCGGCGGCGGCGGACACCACCGGGGTGCCGGCTTCGGCCTGGATGTCGATGCCGTCGTGGGTGCGCCAGTCGTCCAGGGTGGCGTTATAGGTGAGCTGGTCCACGGAGAACACCGCCACAGTCTCCCCCGCCAGAGGGGCGGTGACCATCAGGGGCTCCTCCGCTGGGATATCCGACGGGGACATGGCGGGGACGGTGTCACCAGGCAGGTCCAGGGACTGGACGTCCTCCGGGGTCAGGCCCAGGGGCAGGGTCGCTGTGCCGGGGGTGTCGTCCGTCTCCGGCTCCCGGGGGGTGGAAACGGGCTCAGTGTCCCTGCCGGTGTCCGGCTGCCTGTCCATGACCGGGAGGGACGGGGTGTCATCGGGGGCGGTGACGGACTGGCTGGGGCCGGGATCGGTGCTGCCCACGGCCTGCCCGCCGCTGGGGACGGGGGTGCTGGCGGCGGCGCCGCCGGGTTCGGGTTCATCGGTGGGATTGTTCAGCAGGGCAAAATAGCCTACCACTCCGGCTGCGAGAACGCAGACGAGCAGGGCTATGTAGAAGCCCATGCCGCCGAAGAGGGAGGAAGCCTGCCGCTTGCCTCGTTCGTTCATAACGTCTTCCTTTCATCATCCTGCCGCCCGCGGGCGGTGATTTGGGGCTCAAACGCCTCCAGCCACATTGTGCGCGGCTGGAGGCGTTTTTATGCAGGACGGGAAAGAAATTTTAGTGGTTCTCCGCCTTGGTCTCGCAGTAGAGGCAGCGGTAGACCCGGTGCTCCCGGTCGGTGAGCTTGAACACCTGGGGCAGCTCCTGCTCCACGGAGGTGATGCACCGGGGGTTCTTGCAGCGGATGACGTTGGTCAGGCGCTCGGGCAGGGTCAGCTGCCGCTTCTCCAGGAG
>CANQCS010000117.1 GCA_947589745.1 uncultured Oscillospiraceae bacterium | reverse complement strand
ATGAGTTCTGCCTTATCCTGGGCGCTAAGCTCGATGACATATTTCAACGACGGCATATAATTACCCCCTCTTTCCTCCTGGGGTATTATGACACGTTGTTCCATATTGTGCAACCTTTAGTTTTTACGAACCACTATATCATTTTTGATTATTGCATTTGGCTCGTAAGGTTTTCCCAAAATGGAGCTATTTGTATTTGCTTCAAAAGTTGCATTAGAAATCTTATGTCAAAGAATCGGATTGAGATTATCAAAACCAATTTTACGACATGAAACAGCTATATCAGAATGAAGTGGCATAACAACATGACGGCCATATTTTCGCCTTGACAAGCACACATCGCCGACAACACAAACAATTCGCCCACCGGGTACCAAAACTCGAAAACATTCTTTCCAGACTTTTTCAAGCTCATCAATGAAATCTTGATAATTTTCCACTATCCCAAGCTGATTTTTGCCCTTCCGATATTCTTTAAGGTTGAAATAGGGAGGGGATGTTAATACCAAATGAACGCTTTTGTTCGGAATAAAGTACATATCCCTTGCATCACTATGGTAAAGAAGCTGATTAGTCAAAATTAATGCCTCCCCAAAAAATGTGCAAGTGCTGCACTTAACATAGAAACTGCAAATGCTTTAAATGACAAATGTTCTTTTGGAAAATCGTATGTAATATCATCACCTGAACAAAATGTTGTCGCAAAGCAAGACGCAGAATACTGACGTTCTAACAAAAGTTTATTGCAAAATATCTCATAGCGCTCCTTATATGAAGCATCCACAAACTCTTCTAATACGTCAAAATGTGGTGATCTGACATGTACAGGTTCATTTGATTTTCTGCAATCTTCCAAAACCATAAAATAGCCTAACCAAGGAGCTTTCTGAGAACCAAATATACCCTCCCTATAGGCCGTCCATATATCTAATGCCGTACCCATTGCCTCTTCTGTTCGATTATTAAAATTATTACCAAAAGAGGGACCAACTTGGCTCTTAAACTCTATGGCAATAACCAACTCATCCCTATCGACCACAAGCAAATCCCATTTTTTATTGGGACGGAAATAACCAGGAAGCTCCAAATCGGAATTGGTAAAAATACACTTTTCTGGAACTCCGTTTAAAATCAAAAGATCACAGATTAACTCAACAAATCCATCAAGCTGTTTTCCGCCTGTAACAGCTCCGCGATTTCCTTGATCTTTAATACCATGCGCATTTTGTCTCGTGATTTGCCCGGTTCTTGTCGTCCAAAAGAATCTGACAGCCTCTGCAATTCTATCTTCTAAATCGTTCGGAATTTGTATTGAATTAATCATACACTTCATCCTTTCTTATTCACAATCTCCTGCCAGAAACATTCTAAATAGGTTTGTTTATGAGAAATAGTGGCGGAGAATCCTCTCCACTGCTGGTTTTCTTTATCTATATTATACTGGAAAAACAGTTTTTTCAAGTCTTGTTTTTCAGTATTCTCCGTCATATACTAAAGACACTTTTTCATAGAACGCTGGTCATTTTGATGAAGTACATGCATTTCAAAGCCTCCTGTTCCTATGCTGCGCTCGCTGCAATTATGGAGCTTACTTGGACAGATTACATGACCTACCAAACAATATACACACCTAATCGAACAGCAGATACGTAATAGCGACGGGGATTTCTCCCCGCCACCGTAAACTTATGCGTAGATCAAATCGTTGTTCACCACCTCCATAGCCCGATCTCGGATATTGTTCATCTTCCCCACCCATTCCATCGGGTTGGCGGACTTCAAAGCCTCGATGACGCCCTGGGCCTGGGCCATCTGGCAGATGATGGTATCCAACTGCTCCTGGGTCTGGCGGTCAATGTCTGCCAGATAGCTGTTCAGTTTGCCGCTCAACAGAAAACCGGTATAGAAGCCCTCGCGGTGTTCCTTGATGTACCGCAGGTGTCGCTGTCCCCACAAACCAATAGGCTGATCATCTTCCGGCAGAGACAGGCAGGGGATGTAGTAGTCCCCCTGTCGCTCGTACCACAGGCCGTTGCTCTCGTCGTAGATACATTTTTCCATAAGATTACCTCCGTTTCATTTATCGTGTGTCTAAATCTACTTTCCGTCTTATGGCGCGTTTCCGCTCCTTTTCCGCCTGTTCCTGCTAACGGGCGGCCTCCAGCATCATGTCCGCCTGCTCCGGGCCAAGAACCTGCCTTAACCGTTCATAATCCCTCACCTCCCGCATCAAAGACTTGTTCTCCGCTGAAACTTTGTCCAACCGGGCTGAATAAGAATTGCACCGCTCCGTCACACGGTTGTACTGTCCTTGCAACCTTTCAAACTTGCTCTTGAGGTCAAAGTAGGCCCGGTAGACAGAGCGCAGGACCTTGACGATCTTCTCCCAAAGGGGCTTGACCTTCTTCTCCCGGTAGGTCCTAGCCGATTCCATAGGCCCGGCCTCCGGGAGCACCTGCTCGGGGTCGTCAGAGAACTGCGCAGCCAACCGCTCCATGTTCTTCACCGCCGGGGCCAGTTCTTTCAGGTGCCTTTCTTGCAGCTCCACCTGTCGCTGTTTCTTGGCCTGCACCGTGTCCAGTTCGGCAACCTCCTTTGCCCGCTGTTCCTTCTTGTAGTCCAGGACTGACAGGTGCTTATCGTGGGTGCCCTTGTCCTCCTACTCTATCCCGTGGTGCTCCATCACGGCGGCGAGCTGTTCCTTTTCAGCCCGTACACACTGGCTCCACTCTGTGTTGCCCCTGGTGCCGCCCTTGAAGCCTTGGGCGGCAAGTGCTTGTTTGAGTGACACCCCGGTGTCCAGCTCCCGTTTGCTGCCAGTGGTGAACGGCACGAAGTCAATGTGCAGATGGGGCGTGGCCTCGTCCATGTGGAGGTGAGCCGAGAACACCCCGAGATTAGGGTTGCGCTCCCGGAAACTGCTCATATACTCGTCCAGCACCGCCGCCGCAAGCTGGCCGTCCTCGCTGTTGGCGCTCATATCGTCTTTGTTGCCCACTTGCAGGATGATCTCGTGGAACAGCTTCTCCTGCTTGCCGGAGCGGATCTTCTCGTAGTAGTCACTAATTCTGCGGTCCGCCCTGGTCTGTTTGTCATTATACCGTTGGAGGGCATCGTCAAAAAGTTCGTGGTAGACGGTCCTGATGTCCTCGTTGCAGTAGTCTATATTGAGGTGTGAACGCTCTGGGTCGGTGTTCTTGGCATGGAACTTCCGGCTGTTGTGGTTCACCGAGCCACGGCCCACCATGACGCTGATCGTCCTTTCCAAATCAACACTCCTTTCGCCGCGCCAGCGGCGGCCTTTGTTACTTTCTGCGAAAGTAACGCAAAAGCACTTTTGACACTTCGCATCAAAAGTGCCTTTGCGCCCTACGGGGGTGCGGGTCGCCGGTGGCGACCTCTGTCGGCGTCAGCCGACAGAAGCACCGACCGAGCCGACAGGCGAGACGTTTGGGGGCGTTGCCCCCGCCGTCTGCGGACGGCTCCCCCAGCAGGGCTGCCCTTTGAAAAGGGCACCCTGCACCTCGTCGTCGCAAAGTCCGTTCAACTCCGTTTCCGCCTGCGGCGAAAACTACGTTCACTCCCTTGCTCCTCCTCTCCCCACACGACCCGCTGCGCTGGGCTCGTGTGGGGCCCCCGTGACAGCCGTGACGACCGTGACGATGTTTTTGACACTGTTCCCGCTCTCAAAATAGTCGTCACGGCCGTCACGGTCGTCACGCCTCGGGAGCCTCCAGCTTCAGGCTGATGCTCCTCCCGGCGTGGGTGCGGGTGTTCTCATAGCGAATGTGGTGGTCCGCCGACAGTCTCCCGGCCCGGACGTTGAGCCGCATGGCCAGAGCGTTTGGCTTCATATCCAACTTCAGGGCTTCCGACAGCTCCGTGGCGGTACCGGCCCAGGACGGCCTCTCCGCCGTGATGAAGGCGGACACGGCCTCCAGCACCGGGTCGGGCGGTTCGAGCCAAAGTTCCGTTTCCGTTTGCTCCAGCGTCCATATCAGGTGTTCCTTGTCGCGGGTGAGATACATCCGTTGGTCCTGCTGGTCACGTCCTACTACGTCCAAAATGGCAGTGCTGTCCGTCCGCATCTCCTTGTGGAGAAGGAAAGCTCCATCTGCCGCGCCCAACAGCCCATTGGTACCGGAGATCATGTTAAACTGATCATCAGCCGGTTGTTTCCGGGTGTGATGTACCAGCAGGAGACAGACGCCGCAGCCGTCAGCAAAGCGCTTTAGTTTCCCCACCAATTCATAGTCGTTGGCATAGCTGTACTTGTCCCCGCCGGCCTCCCGCACCTTCTGGAGAGTGTCGATGATGATCAGCTGGGTGTCCGGGTGATCCTGGACGAACCGCTTTAGTTGTTCCTCTAGCCCGTTGCCAGCCTGCTTGGCGCAGATCGCAAAGAGAAGGTCATTAGTGGCCTCCATTCCGAACATCCGATAGAGCCGCCTTTGCAGGCGGCGGTGGTCGTCCTCCAGCGCCAGATAGAGGACGGTCCCTTTGTGGACAGGGTAGCCCCACAGAGGGAGGCCGGTGCTGACGTGGTAGGCCAGCTGGGCCATCAAGAACGACTTGCCCACCTTTGGTGCTCCGGCGAAAAGGTACGTCCCCGGATAGAGCAGGCCGTCGATGACGGGCGGCCTGCTCCGGTACACATTTTGGTAGAGTTCGCTCATGGTGACGGTGGGAAGATAGGCCGGATCGTTCATCCGCCGCATCTGCCGGAGCATTTCCCGGTATTTTTTCTCTGGGGGATTGCTTTCCGTCGTTTCCTCTGCTATACTTGGGGCAGTCATTTGAGAAATGGGCTGTTCCCCGTCTGCGCCAACAGACGGAACCGGGACAGTCCTTTTCGTTTCCTGGGAATCCTTCAATCTATCACTCCTCCTTCATGCCGCCCAGGATGGCGGCGATCATCCGAATGGTGTCCAGCAGCTCGCTGTCCACGCCGACCCCGGCTTCGATCTGCCGCAACTCGGTCAGGACATCGTTCAGCTCGTTCCGCAGGGCCTTGTAGACCCTTGGGTTGCCCTGCACCACCACGTCCCGGCACAGGAGCCGCCAGGTGATATAGTCCTGCTTGGTGAGGCCGGAGAGCCGGACAGCGGTTTCGATTTGCTTGTCCTCCTCCGGGGACACCCGAAATGCGACTACCTTGTTCCTCCAACGGTTCTTGTTGTCCAAATTCTTCAGCGACATTATTATGTACCTCTCTCCAAATCCAGTTTTTGGGCCATCTCTGCCTGCTTGGAGGGGAACAGGTGAGCATAGTTATAAGTGATGTCGATGCTCTCATGCCCCACACGGTCAGCGATTGCAATCGCGGAAAACCCCATGTCGATCAACAGGGAGACATGGCTGTGGCGAATATCATGGATTCTGATTCTTTTGACCCCGGCTGCCTTTGCACCACGGTCCATCTCATGGTGAAGATAGTGTTTCGTGATTGTAAAGATGCGGTCAGAGGGTTTTATGCCATATAAGGTCTTCAAGAAATCCTGCATCTCGCCGCAGAGGAACTGCGGCATTTGGATCATCCGGTTGCTTTTCTCGGTCTTAGGGTCCGTAATAATGTCCCGCCCATTGAGCCGCTGATAAGATTTGTTAATGGACACAGTGCTCTTTTCAAAATCGAAGTCCGCCGGGGTCAAGGCTAGTAGTTCCCCCTCCCGGATACCGCACCAGTAAAGCATCTCAAAGGCATAGAATGACATGGGCTTGTCCATCATGGCGTCAGCAAACTTCAGATACTCATCCTTTGTCCAGAACAGCATCTCACGATTCTTCTTTTTCCCCATACTCCCGGCCTTTGTGCAGGGGTTCTCCCGGAGGTTGTAATATTTTGCCGCATGATTGAAAATAGCGCTAAGTTGGTTTTGGACGCTTTTCAGATAGACCGGTGAATAGGGCCTCCCACTCTCGTCCTTATAGTCCATCATTTCGTTCTGCCATTTAATGATCTGCTGCGCGGTGATATTGCACATCTTAAGCTTCCCAAAGTAAGGGACGAGCTTTGTACGGATAATGTGTTCCTTTGTCGCCCATGTGTTTTCCTTGATGCGGGGTTTTATGTCCGCCGTGTACTGTTCTACAAAACTCTTGAATGTCATATCTAGGTCGGCAGCAGCCTTGTTTAGCTGCTCTCGCTCCCAGGACTGGGCCTCCCGTTTGGTTTTAAATCCTCTCTTCTGGGTCTGCTTCCGCTCACCTGTCCAATCGGTGTAGCGGAAGATCACTCGCCAAGTGTTGGTCTTGGTATCCTTATAAATCGACATTCTCTTTCACCCCCTCTCCATTTACTGCGCCCTCACCATAGCAGACCTTTTGCAAGAAGTACTTCTTGCTTACCCTGCCTGCTATGGTCAGGTATCCCATTGCTTTCAGTTCCGCATTGAGTCTCTGGACGATCTTGTAAGCGTAGGATTTGGATATTCCCAACTCTGCCGCTACCTCGTCCACGCGAAGGAATGTTCCTCCAGTCATCTGTTGACCTACCTCCTGATTTTATTTAACTAAGCTAATAAGCTTAATTTCACCTCTATTATACTAAGCAATTCTGCTTGTGTCAATATCAACTCAAAAAATATTTTAACTTTTTTGCTTAGTTTATCTTGACTGCTACTAAACGGATATGTTATACTCTTTTCGACAAATTCGCAGATTGGAGCTGAGCAACATGGCAATCGGTGAACGGATCCATTTCTTCCGCACTATGCGGGGCATGACGCAGAAGTATCTCGGTATGCTGCTGGGCTTCCCGGAGAAATCCGCAGACGTGCGCCTGGCGCAGTATGAAACCGGGACAAGGACCCCTAAAGCGGACCTCACTGCATCCCTGGCCTGTGTCTTGGACGTTTCTCCCCATGCGTTAGACGTACCTGATATTGATTCCTATGTTGGCCTGATGCACACCCTGTTTACATTGGAGGACCGCTATGGCCTGGAGATTGGCGAGGTAGACGGCGAAGTCTGCCTCCGGGTCAATATCCGTAAGAACAAAGATGCCGCCCGACTTCATGAAATGCTGTGCGCATGGCGTCAGGCCGCCGCTTTGCTCAAGGCCGGAGAGATCACCCAGGAGGATTATGACAGATGGCGCTATCGCTATCCTGAATATGACGCCTCACAGAAATGGGCAAAGGTGCCCTCGCAGGAACTGAGCGACACGCTGGTCGGGATGTTCAAGGGACAGGGAAAAGATTAATAACGATTTAATAATAAAAAGAGCTAACTGATCCATACAAAATCAGTTAGCTCTTTTCTTATGAATAATGAAAAACTGTTGCCAAATCGTTGCCACAAGGCCGGTCAAGCGGTCAAAACTCCTTGATTTTCAAGGCCTCACAGTATCCGCGCTACTATTCCCACTCCACCGTCGCCGGCGGCTTACTGGTGATATCGTACACGATCCGGTTGATCCCCGGCACCTCATTGACGATGCGCACCGACACCCGGTCCAGCACCTCGTAGGGAATCCGCGCCCAATCCGCCGTCATAAAGTCGCTGGTAGTCACGGCCCGGAGAGCCAGGGTATAGTCGTAGGTCCGGCCGTCCCCCATGACGCCCACGGAGCGGGTGTTGGTCAGCACAGCGAAATACTGGCTGATATCCCCGGCCAAGCCCGCCGCGGCAATCTCCTCCCGGTAGATGGCGTCGGCGTCCCGGAGGGTGTCCAGCTTGGCCTTGGTGAGGTCGCCGATGACCCGGATGGCCAGGCCCGGCCCCGGGAAAGGCTGGCGGGTCACCAGGTACTCCGGCAGGCCCAGCTCACGGCCCAGCTGCCGTACCTCGTCCTTGAACAGCAGCCGCAGGGGCTCGACGATCTCCTTGAAGTCCACATAGTCCGGCAGGCCGCCCACGTTGTGATGGCTCTTGATCACCGCCGCGCCGGCCTTGCCGCTGCCGGACTCGATGACATCGGGGTAGATGGTGCCCTGGGCCAGGAAGTCCACGGCGCCGATTTTCTTGGCCTCCTCCTCGAAGACCCGGATGAACTCCTCGCCGATGATCTTACGTTTCCGCTCCGGCTCCGTCACACCGGCCAGCTTGGCCAGGAACCGGGCCTCCGCGTCCACCCGCACGAAGTGCATGGCCCAGGGGGCAAAGGCGGCCTCCACCTCGTCGCCCTCGTTCTTCCGCATGAGGCCGTGGTCCACGAACACGCAGGTCAGCTGCTCGCCGATGGCCTCGGCCAGCAGCGCCGCGCAGACGGAGCTGTCCACGCCGCCGGAGAGGGCCAGCAGCACCTTGCCGTCCCCCACCTTCTCCCGGATGGCGGCGATAGCGGTGCGCTTGTAGTCCTCCATGGTCCAGTCGCCGGTGGCATGGCAGACCTCATAGAGGAAGTTCCGGATCATCCTCACGCCGTTCTCGGTGTGATTGACCTCCGGGTGGAACTGGACGCCATAAAAGCCCCGGGCCTCGTCAGCGATAGCCACGTTGGGGCAGGCGTGGGAGTGGGCCATGAGGGCGAAGCCCTCCGGCACCTTCTCCATGTAGTCCCCGTGGCTCATCCAGGAGATGCCCTGGGCGGGCAGGTCCTTGAAGAGCTTGCAGGCGGTGTCGTAGAACGTCTCCGTCTTGCCGTACTCTCGGGCGCTGTCGTCCTGGGCGGCGGTGACCCGGCCGCCCAGGTGGTGGGCCATGAGCTGGCAACCGTAGCAGATGCCCAGCACAGGTACGCCCAGTTCAAAAATGGCCGGGTCCACCTGGGGGGAGTCCGGTAGGTAGACGGAGTTGGGCCCGCCGGTGAAGATGAAGCCGATGGGCTGCATCGCTTTCAAATCGGCCAGGGGGGTGGTGTAGGGCTTGACCTCGCAGTACACGCCGCACTCACGGACCCGCCGGGCGATGAGCTGGTTGTACTGTCCGCCGAAGTCCAGGACGATCACGGTCTGGTGAGACATAAAAAGTCCTCCCTTGTTCTCTGTTGTGTTGCCCGGCAGCGCCCTCCTCCGCCACGGAATGGAGAGGAGAGGCTCCGCCGGAAGGCCGCAGCCTGATTCCGTTACCCCTCGGTATCCCGGAAGACGATGCCGTTCTCGTCGGCGCTGTCGATGACGGCCAGGGCGTGGTAGTTGAGGCCCATCTTCCGCAGGCGGTCGCCGCCGCCCTGGAAGCCCTTCTCCACGGCGATGCCGATGCCCACCAGGGTGGCGCCGGCCTGG
>CANQCS010000116.1 GCA_947589745.1 uncultured Oscillospiraceae bacterium | reverse complement strand
GTCTCTTCCCTGGCCTTGTCCGCCAGGGTCTCCAGCTGAGCCATGGATTTCTCCTGGGCGGCGGCGATGCGCTCCTTTTCCGCCGCGACGTCAGCCACAGCGGTCTTGGCGATATCGGTGCTGGGACGCTGGAAAAAATAGATAGGGCCGCTGGCGACGCCTTTGCTGACACCCTTGCCCTGCAACAGAATCATAAAATTTCTCCTCCTTCTTCTTGATAAAAGGGGCGCCTGCCGCGCGGACAGACGCCCCGAATGGGCGGTATGGCTTAGAGATTGGCCTTGAAAAACGCCTCCATGGCGGCGATGGCCTCGTCCTCCTGGGGACCCTCGGCGGCCACGGTGACCTCGTTGCCCTGCTTGACGGTGAGGCTCATCAGCTTCATCAGCTGGGTGGCCTTGACGGTGTTGCCGTCCTTGGTGACGGTAACAGTGGTGTCGGCGTAGGCCTTGGCAGCCTTGGCCAGCAGGCCCGCCGGGCGGGCGTGGATGCCCAGAGGATCGGTGATCGTGTAAGTGAACTGCTTCATAAAATTGCATCTCCTTTATAATTATCAATTGAAAAATGAACACTTGGAGCATACGCCCGGGACAGTTAAATCAACCCCAGCCGGGCCAGAGCCTTTGCCACGCCGTCGCCGTCACAGCTCTCGCACACCTGGTCCGCCAGGTGCTTGACCGCCGCCTCGGCATTGCCCATGGCGATGCCAAGCCCCGCGGCCTCCAGGATCTCCGCGTCATTCATGCTGTCCCCAAAGGCGACGCAGTCGGCGGGGGAGGCGTCATAGTACCGGCAGAGCAGGCGCAGCGCGCCGCCCTTGTCAACGTCCGGCGCAGAGATCTCCCCGGCGAGGAAGGGGACCTCCTTCACCATATTGCCGAAGCACACCAGCTTCACCCGGCTGCCCAGCCGCTGCCGCAGGCGGTCCACATCCTCGACAGACTTGGTGAAGAAGCTGATCTTGTACACGGGTTCCCCCCGGTACGCCCCGGCGGGCAGGCCCTCCGGCATCAGCCGCTTGATGACCGGCGGCAGATTCTGGAAACCGGTCCCCGCGCACTCCAAGGTGTAAAACAGCCCCGCCTCCCGGATGGCGTCCAGGACCATGCGGGACAGGTCCCCGGGCATAGGCCGGTCGAAGAGGAGGTCGTCCCCCGCGGCGACCCGGCCTCCGGCGCTGTAGATGTGCCCGTCAAAGCCGATGGCGTCGATCTCCGGCGGGACCAGATAGGCGGGCCGGCCGGTGCTGAGGATGGTCAGGTGCCCGTTGGCCCGGGCGGCGCGGATGGCCTCCACCACCGCCCGGCTGGGCGGCCGGCCCGGCATGGCCAGGGTGCCGTCGATATCGAAGAAGAGCAGCTTCCGCTCTCGCTGCGCGGCCACGGCTCCCGTCAGGCCAGGTCGTCCCCGTTGGTGGCGATGACCTTCTTGTACCAGTCGAAGGACTTCTTCTTCCGGCGGGCCAGGGTGCCGGTGCCGTCGTCGTACTTCTCCACGTAGATGAACCCGTACCGCTTGGCCATCTCGCCGGTGGAGGCGGACACCAGGTCGATGCAGCCCCAAGGGGTGTAGCCCATCAGGTCCACGCCGTCCTTCACCGCCTCGATCATCTGCTCGATGTGCTGGCGCAGATAGTCGATGCGGTAGTCGTCGTTGATGGTGCCGTCGGGCTCGATCTCGTCCCGGGCCCCCAGGCCGTTCTCCACCACCATCAGGGGGATGCGGTAGCGGTCATAGATCTCATTGAGCGTGTAGCGCAGCCCCTTCGGGTCGATCTGCCAGCCCCAGTCGGAGGCGGGCAGATAGGGGTTCTTCGCGCCGCCGGCGATATTGCCGGCGCTCTGGGCGGCGTTGGGGTCTGCGCTGGTGCAGTTGCTCATGTAGTAGGAGAAGGTGTAGAAATCGACGGTGCCCTCCTTGAGGAGCTCCAGGTCGCCGGGCTCCATCTTCAGCTCCACGCCGTTCTCCTCCCACAGCCGCTTGGCATAGGAGGGATACTCGCCCCGGACCTGGACGTCGGAGCAGTACCAGTTCATCCGCCGCATCTGGGCCTGGTTCTTCAGAACGTCGTCGGGGTTGCAGGTGTAGGCGTAGGAGGTGATAAAGCAGATCATGTTGCCCATCTGGAACTGAGGATAGTGCTCGTGGGCGTACTTCACTACCGTGGCGGAGGCCACGAACATGTGGTGCAGGGCCTGGAAGCGGGTCTGGTCCTTGTTGTCGCTCTGGGTGACCGGGCCCTCATAGCCCCGGATGATGCCGGTGCAGAGGAAGTCGCCCATGGGCATGGTGCCGGAGTTGATCTCGTTGAAGGTGAGCCAGTATTTCACCTTGTCCTTGTACCGCTCGAAGAGGACCTTGCAGTAGCGGACAAAGCAGTCGATGACCTCCCGGCCCGCCCAGCCGTTGTACCTTTCCACCAGGGCGTATGGCAGCTCATAGTGGGAGATGGTCACCAGGGGCTCGATGCCGTGCTTCTTGCAGCAGTCGAAGACCCTGTCATAGAAGGCCAGGCCCTTCTCGTTGGGCTCCTCCTCCATGCCGGTGGGGAAGATGCGGGTCCAGTTGATGGACATGCGGAAGCACTTGAAGCCCATCTCGGCAAAGAGGGCGATGTCCTCCTCGTAGTGGTGGTAGAAGTCGATGGCCTCATGGGAGGGGTACAGGCGGTCGGGGCGGATGGCGGTGGTCACCCACTTGGGGCTGGTGTGGGAGCCGTTGGTGCACATATCCGGCACGGACGGCCCTTTGCCGTCCACGTCCCAGGCGCCCTCAAACTGGTTGGCGGCGGTGGCCCCGCCCCAAAGGAAATCCTTGCGTAAAACAGACATTTGCAGCACCTCGTATTTTCGTACTTGTATCCCGCCTTTCCCTCGGAAAGGCGGGGTATTTCAAAACCGGCTTTTGGGGCGGCAAGGCGCCGCCCCAAAAGCGCTAACGCTGACGGATGTATGTGGTCATACTATTATTCTTCAATTAAAACCATATATCGTTACCGTGCGACAAATGTAGGAATAGCAACGTTTTGGTAGCGATATGAAAGTTCTTTTTGATACTTTTTCTTTCAAGAAAAAGTATCACACCACGCTGATGAGGTCGTCACCGGCCTTGACCTTGCCGGAGGCGGCGGCCAGGACGGAGACATAGTCCTCGGCGTTGGTCACCAGCACGGGGGTGTGCATCTGATACCCGGCGGCCTTGATGGCGTCAATGTCAAATTCCAGGAGCACGTCTCCCTTCTTGACCTTGTCGCCCTCGGAGACGTTGCAGGTAAAGTGCTTGCCGCCCAGCTCCACGGTGTTGAGCCCCACGTGGATCAGGAACTCCAGGCCGTTGGAGGCGCTGATGCCCACCGCGTGCTTGGTGTCCATGGTGGCGGAGATCTCGCCGTCGCAGGGGGCGATCACCTTGCCCACCGTGGGGATGACGCCCACGCCCTCGCCCAGGGTGCCGGAGGAGAAAACCTCGTCGGGCACGTCCTTGAGGGGGACCACCTCGCCGGTGAGGGGGGAGGAGACGATCATCTTCTCCACCAGGGGCTTGGTGCCGGCGGAGGCGGGGGCGGCCGGAGCGGGGGCCGCGGGGGCGGCCGGGGCCTCCTCCTCTTCCTCCTCCTTGGGAGCATCCTTGAACATGATGAAGGAGAGCACGAAGGAGATGGCCAGGGACAGGACACCGGCAATGGTGCCCCAGATCACGCCGCTCATGGGATTGTCGCCGCCGATGAAGGTGATGATGGTGAAGAAGGAGGGGGAGCCTCCCAGGGTGTAGGCCACCACATGGAACAGGCCGCAGATGAGGCCGGCGGTACCAGCGCCGATGACCGCAGCGATCATGGGCTTCTTATAGCGCAGGTTGACGCCGTACATGGCGGGCTCGGTGACGCCGGCCACAGTGGCGGAGATGCCGCAGGCGATGCCCTCGGAGCGCAGGTCGCTGTCCTTGGTCTTGAGGGCCGCGCCGAGGGAGGCGCCGCCCTGAGCGATGTTGGAGCAGAACATGCCGATGATCACCAGAGCGTCGTAGCCCACGCCGGTCAGGCCTGCCATGGCCAGAGGAGTGAGGGCGTAGTGCATACCGGTCATGATCACGAAGGGCATGATGGCGGACAGGATGCCGATGGTGAGCCAGGGCACCGCGCCGTACATGAGGTTGATGATCCAAGACAGGCCCTGGCCGATGACGAAGCCGAGAGGTCCGAGGACCCACATGGCGACGGGGAAGCAGACCAGCATGAAGATCATGGGCTTCAGGAAGGCCTTCAGGACGTTGGGGGAGACCTTGTCCGCGAAGTTCTCCATGAACTTCATCACAGGCACCATCAACAGGATGGGGATGACGGAGGAGGAGTACGTAGCGCAGATGACGGGGATGCCGAAGAGACTGGTGGCGCTCATGCCCATGAAGGTGCCCAGCTCAATTCCCTCATAGGTGCCCGCCAGCAGGGACAGGGCGTTGGGGTAGACCATGGCGCAGGCAATGGTCATCCACAAAATGGGGTTGCCATCCATCTTCTTGGCCGTGGTGTATGCCAAATAGATGGGCAGGAAGAAGATGAAGCAGTCGCCCAGGGAGTACAGCAGGGTGTAGGTGGGGCCGGTGGTGCTCATGACACCGGCGGTGGTCAGGATGGTCAGGAGCACCTTGATCATACCGGTACCCAGCATGCCGGGCAGCAGCGGGGTCATGCAGCCGGAAATGAAGCCGAACAGGCGCTGGATGGGGTTGCCGGTGGGCTTTTTCGCGGGGGCCTTGGCGCCCTCGCCGCCGAAATTGCCCATGGCCTTGAATTCCTTGAAAAGGTTGGAGACCTCGTTGCCGATGACGACCTGATACTGGCCGCCCTGGCGGATGACGCTCTTCACGCCCTTGATCTTTCCCACCTTCTTGTCGTCCGCCTTGCTCTCGTCCACCAGGACCAGGCGCAGGCGGGTCATGCAGTGGGTGGCGCTGGCGATGTTGCTGGCGCCGCCGACGCCCTCGATGATCTTTTTCGAGGTCTCGACATAGTCCAATGCCATTTTGTTCCCTCCGGTTCATTAGATATTTATGACAGGGCATACGCCCAGGCCATACAGAAACCTGCAGGGCCCGAGGGGAGCGCTCCCGCACAGGCGGCCCCCCTCAGGTCTTGCCCTCTCAAGGCCGTGCCCACTCAAGGTCACACGCCCTGGTACGGCGGTCATTTCGCTCCCGGCGTGGAGCGGCGGTACCGCCGGGTGACGCGCTCGACGTGGATCATGAGGTAGAGCTGCTCCTCCTCCGGCACGGTGTAGGAGTACTCCCTGAGGATGTGCTCACAGATCCGCTGCACACAGCGGTAGACATGGGGATACCGGCGGCGGATGTCCTCGTAGAGCTCCTCGTCGTTGTCGTCCCCATAGGTCTGGTGGACCACCACCCGGTTGGCGAAGAATTTCAGATGGGTGAGGAAGCGCTGGTAGTTCCAGTCCTCCTCGTTCAGCGTGATCTGGAACAGGTCCTGGACCAGGTTCACCACGTCCCCCACCAGCTTCACCATGGCGTCCGGGGAGGCCCCTGGGGGCATGTTGTCCAGCTGGGCGGTGATGAAGTGGTACGCCAAAAAAGCCGCCTCGTCCTCCCACATCTCCACGCCGAACTGCTGCCGGATCTGCTCCAGGGCGTATTTGCCCACCTTGAACTCCTTGGGGTACACCCGCTTGATATCCCACAGCATGGGGTTGGCCAGATGCACGCCGGTGCGGTAGCGCTCCACGCTGCCGGCCATGTGGTCGCACAGGGGGAGGATGATCTTCTGGGAGACCCGGATCTCGTGATCCCGCCGGGCGTAGTCCACCACGTCCTCCGCGATCTTCCAGTACTCCTCGGGGATCTCCGCGAACAGCTGCTGAAAGTGCCTGCTCTCGTCTGCGTTGGCGGGGGTGAAGCGGCGCTTGATGAGGCTCTCATCCACGCTGTCGCCCCGGCGCTTCTGCCAGCCGATGCCCTTGCCCTGACAGATGCAGTCGTTCCCCTGGTCGTCGCGAGCCAGGACCATATTGTTGTTCAGCGACTTCACGACCTTCATCTGCCATCCCCCCTCTCGTCATACTTTTTCTTGAAAGAAAAAGTATCAAAAAGAACTTTAACATCGCTCTCAAAGCGCTGCGATACCTACATTGCCCGCACGGTAACGATATATCCCGCTAAAATGAAAGGCCATATCACAAGGCATAAAAAAACAGACACAGACACACTGAGAAAGACAGCGGCACAGAAGCCGCCTGCTGCGCTTTCATTCGTGAGCCTTGCCTGCATTACCAGTCACAAATCACTTTATAAAAAGATATCAGAAAATAAGGGGACTGTCAACTATGGGTTAGTCCAAAAAAGCAGTGTCCAATTTGTTTGGTTTGAACAAAACCCGCGCCCGTCCCAAGCTTGTTCCCATACAAAAAAACGGGGAATCTGCTCTCTGTTTGCCCTACTTTGTCATAAACCTCCTGTCGTTGGCGGAAAAGCCCTCCTGGTCCGTGACATAGCGCTCCGCCCGCATCTCCAGGTCGTATTTCTGCCGGAGGGCCATGATCTTCCCCATCATGGGCGAGGCGTGGTGGACGTCCAGGGCCTGCTGATCCCGCCAGCTGTCGATGAGCAGCACCGTCTCCTCGTCCTCCATGGGGAAGAAATACTCGTAGCGCAGATTGCCCTCCTCGGCCCGGATCTCCGCCGCCACGCCGCTGGAGACCATCTCCCGGGCGAATGCCCTGGCGCTTCCGTTCTTGCCGGTGTAGTAGAGATTCACTGTGATTGCCATAGGTGTCGTTCCTCCTGTACAAAATATTGCGGGTCCGGGCGGCGTCCGCCCGTTTCCCATCTGGATTTTACCACGGCTGTCCGCCATTTGCAAGGGGCGTCCGGCGGTGCATTCCACCGCCGTGCCCGTTACGATAAGATAAGGTCGGGATGGCTGAAAGGCCGCCCGGCCTTATTTTTTATGCCTGTGGGAGGTGAAAAGACGTGGCGGGGACATACGAAGAGCGGAAAGAGATTCGGAAAATGTGATAAATATGAGTACACCGTGGGGGACCGGCACTGATCGATACAATCCTCCCAGTAGAGGGTTGTTCGTTACCGTGTGGCCAATGTAGGTATCGCAACGCTTTGAGAGCGATGGTAAAGTTCTTTTTGATACTTTTTCTTTCAAGAAAAAGTATGAGAGCAGAATCGGGAGAACATCACAAATAAGCAGATGAAATACGTACAGGAGGGTACGGCCATGCGTGAAGCGGCAACGCACAGCTGGCCCATCCCTTTTCCGATTCCTGTGCGGGCGACCTGCAAGCGTCAGAAAGAGAAAGAGGGTACGATCACCATTTCCACAAATACTTACGGCTATATCCGGGTCAGCACCAGGGAGCAGAACGAGGACCGGCAGCTGATCGCGCTCCGGGAGCTGAACATTCCGAAAAGGAACATCTATATGGACAAGCAGTCCGGCAAGGACTTCGACCGGCCTCAGTACAAGAAGCTGGTGCGGCGCATGAAAAAAGACGATCTGCTCTACATCAAGAGCATCGACCGCCTGGGGCGCAACTACGGGGAGATCCTGGAGCAGTGGCGGCTGCTCACCAAGGAGAAAGGCATCGACATTGTGGTGCTGGATATGCCCCTGCTGGACACCCGGCGGGGAAAAGATCTGATGGGGACTTTCCTGTCGGATATCGTGCTCCAGGTGCTCAGTTTTGTGGCGGAGAACGAACGCGTCAACATCCGGCAGCGCCAGGCGGAGGGCATCGCGGCGGCCAAGACCCGCGGGGTCCGATTCGGCCGGCCGCCCCGGCCGCTGCCGGAAAACTTCCCCAGCGCCTATCAGCGGTGGAAAGCGAAAGAAATCACCGCCACAGCGGCGGCGAAAGAGTGCGGCATGGCACTCTCCACGTTCCGCTACCGGGCGGCGATTTACGAAACGGCCAAGACGCAGATTCCTTAAATTAAATAATGGTAAAAAATAGTTCCTGTTATTTAACCGATGTTCAATAGACCTTTGCGTTCCACTCAGTTATACTATACACAGAAGCGCTTCAAAGATTATGAAGGAGATCGTGGAACATGACAATAGGAACTGTGATCAAAAAATACAGAAAGAATAAAGGTATGACACAGGAGGAGATGGCGGCCCGCCTCGGTGTGACCGCTCCTGCCGTGAATAAATGGGAAAAGGGTAACACCCTGCCGGATGTGGCTTTGCTTGCTCCCATTGCGCGGCTGCTTGGTATTACGACAGATGAGCTTCTGTCCTTTCAGGATGAGCTGACAGACGAAGAAATCAACCAATATCTATCAGAGATTCAAAAGGACTTGGAGAGTAAAGACTTCCGTGATGTATTTCTTTCCGTAAAGGGAAAAATCGAGGAATACCCCAATTGCGAAAAATTGATTTGGCAGGCGGCCTCTATTCTGGATGCGAAGCGGATGGCAACCAACCTCTCCAACAAGGATGAATATGATACTGTGATATTCAAATGGTACGAAAGATGCCTGCTCTCAGAGGACGAACGGATTCGCAATCAGGCAGCGGACTCCCTGTTTCACGCATTTGTTCGGAAAAATGATTATGAAAAGGCAGCTCAATATCTGGAGTATTTCTCATTGGAGAATCCGGAACGCAAGCGCAAGGCGGCCCTTGTAAACAGCAAAACTGGAAAACGGGCGGAAGCCTATCGCGCATACGAGGAATTGATTTTCACCGGATATCAGCACATACAAATGACGTTAAATGATCTGCGTATTCTTTATATGGAAGATGATGACCATGAAATGGCAAAGAAGCTGGTTGAAGTTTCTTCCTCTGCCGCATCCGCATTTGAAATGGGCAAATATCAGGAGATTTGCTGGGGACTGGATGTTGCCGTTTGGGACAAAAATCCCGCATGGACGGCACAGCTTATGCGGGAAATCCTGGATAGTATTGGAACAATAGGTGATTTTGTAAAATCAAAGCTTTACCAACATATGGTCCTAAAGTCTATGGAACCTAATTTTTCAGCCGGCTTAAAGCAGGAACTCTTGAAGTCTCTTGGAGATGAAACTTTTTGTTATATGCAGGGAAATGAAGACTGGGAAAAACTGAAAAGCGGTGTTTCATAATAGCCCAAGCGGTCCTGCATTCGATAACACATATAAAGTGCACGTTCAAGAGCCATTCCCCGGCTCTTGAACGTGCATTCCCTTTTTGCCTGATACCATTCTCCGAAGCGTTGAAAGCCGCTGATCCGATGGCCTGGATAGGGAGAATG
>CANQCS010000115.1 GCA_947589745.1 uncultured Oscillospiraceae bacterium | reverse complement strand
ATCTATCTGCTGAAACCATTCGCAGCATCACCGCCAGGCGCTGGATCGTTGGTTGTTTTAATTAGGGATTAGTATTATATAGGCCGGGAGGCGAAGGGGCCGACAGCGGTCATCGTCCGGAAATGTGCTTATTTTCTGTCCCTTATCAGCAGCTTTGATGAGTGACGATCTCCACCACCTTGTCCGGGTCACACCGTGGACCTTGCCCAGGTTGATCTGGGCGAATTGTGGACGCCCCCACGGACGTGCTGAGTTTCTCCTGCTTCCAGCGGACTCCCGGCGAACTGCCGATAGCGGAGGAGGATATGGACCCCGGCCCGGCTATGTGCCCCTGGCGGATTTAGTCATCTCCCAGGGGCGTGTGAGGGTCCAGGTGGCGGAATACGGCCACAGCAGCAGCGGAGCCGGTTTTGCCATAAAATGGAGCGGACGGAAACGGGGAGCGGGATTTTTGAAACCCCGTTCCCCGTTGATTATTTTTCGTTAATGGATATCCTCACCTTCGGCGACGCATCATCTTCTTTTGCCAGCTCACTCCGCCAGCCTATCGAGTTCTTTTTCAACTGGCTTGACTGACTCACCAATATCCTGCCTGCCTCATCGGTCTGTTCCCTTTCGGGCCTGCTCCTTCATGTCTTTGGCCGTATCGCCGCTTCCTCTTTTTCCTTGCTTCCTAGCCTTGATTCGCATCAACTAATCGAGACTTCTGTGTTACGGCCTGAGCTGTTATAGTAGAAACAAGTAGTTGAGCGGGAATCGTCTTAAAACACCCCTCAATCAAACGGGGGATCTTATCTAATTCAATTTTCCTTTTTGCTCCGTTTTTGTTTGTTGTGACAAAAATCCGGAAAAATCTCTGGATAAAATGCCTGTTGACAGATATATCTCAATCGGCTAAAATAAAAACATGGATTGTAACTCTTACGAGGCATTACCAATCGGCTATAGAGCCGTAGTATGTGCATCGTGAGAGTTTTTTTACGGAATCGGGAGAACTCAGCCATGATTGTGCTTAAAAAAATCAATAACAATGTGGCAGTCTGCCAGGATGGAAACGGGAGGGAACTAATCGCTTTTGGGAAAGGGATCGGTTTCCCACCAACACCGTATGAGTTGACCGACCTGAACAAAGTGGACAGAACATTTTACAATGTCAGCAGCAAGTATATCCCCCTTTTGAATGACATTCCGACTGAAATCGTTCAGTTCACGGCCCGGCAGATGTTGGAGATCCAAGACAAGCTGCCATACGAAACAAGCGCGAATCTGGTGCTGACTCTGGCCGACCATATTGCGTTCGCCATTGAACGAGCCAGACGCGGCATTTATGTTCAGATGCCCTCTGTGTATGAAATGGAAATGAGCTTTCCGCTGGAGGTCAAGATTGGACGCCGCTTCATTTCTGCCGCGAAAAGAGAACTGAAAATCAACTTGCCCAAAGGCGAAGTGCAGGGAATCGCCATGCACCTGATCAATGCCCGCAATGCGCCTGCAATGGGTGGGGACGCTGGTGGGATTGAGGATCAGTATGAGGAGATTCTGGAGCAAACAACGCAAATAATCGAGTGGGAATTAGGTGTTACCGTGCGGCGGGATACGTTCAACTACGCCCGATTTGCCCCCCATTTACAGTATCTGCTCAAACGGATTTTTGAAAAGAAGCATATCGACAGCAGTAATTTACAGATGTATCACTCTATCCGCGAGGAGTACCCGGATGTAGCGGACTGCGTGGATAAAATCAGCGTCTGCTATCAACGGGACTGGTCAGCAGAGTTGACAGAGGAAGAAAAACTTTACCTCATCATGCACATCAATCGTGTGTGCAGTAAAGACAACGCATAAAATCATATATCAGGATTGTAACCCCGTTTGGTCGGGGGCATGACCTTCAACATGGATCGCGCTCTTTTTGCGCCCATGAAGAAGGCCTTTTTTATTTGTATTCGATGTGGTGGAAAGCGGCCAGCCGACTGCCGGGACAAATATTTGAGCGACTGCAGCGCCCGAACGATGTCCCCCACACTTAGAATAAAGTGCATACAAAAATGATTATGGAGGGAATTGTATGGATTACTCAACAACCGCAAAAGAGATCCTCGCTAAAGTTGGCGGAGCAAGTAACATCGTCAACGTCAACCACTGCATGACGCGTCTGCGCCTGACGCTTAAGGATGAGAGCATCGTCAAGGATGATGAGATCAAGGCCATCAAGGGAGTTGTCGGCGTGATGAAGAAAGCCGGCCAGTACCAGATCGTCATCGGCAACGAGGTTGCCAAGTGCTACAAGGAATTTCTGAAACTGGGCAATTTCAGCGATCAGGCAGGCGGAGCGCCCGCTCCGGCCAAGGTCGGCAATCCTATTTCCATCATTTTGGACGCCATTTCCGGTTCCATGTCTCCTGTTATCCCGGCTATCATCGGCGCCGGCATGATTCAGGTGCTGAACATCATTCTGGGATGGTTCGTCCCTGCGGAGAGCCAGACCATGCAACTGATGAGCGTCATCGGCAATACCGCCTTCTACTTCCTGCCCGTGCTGGTGGCTTACTCCGCCGGACGCAAGTTCGGCGCAAACCCCGTACTGGTCACAGCGGTGGTCGCAATCCTGATCCACCCCAACTTCATTGCCCTGACAGGCGCGGAGGGCGGCATCAATTTCCTGGGCATCCACGTTACCAGTTTTGATTATTCCTCCAGCCTGATTCCTGCTATCCTGACTGCCTATGCCATGAGTTGGATCGAGCGCGGCGTGGAGAAGATCACCCCGGCCTTTACCAAGAACTTCCTCAAGCCCATGCTTATCATCCTGATTTCCAGCCCCATTGCTTTCCTGATTCTCGGGCCTCTTGGGTCCTTTATCGGCGGCGGGCTGAGTTCGGTGCTGGTGCAGGTCCAATCCCATGTCAGCATTGCGGCGTATATCATCATGGCGGCGGCTATGCCCTTTATCGTTATGACTGGTATGCACTGGGCTTTCATCCCTGTGGTATTCGGTGCGCTTCCCCCCGCAGGTGCAGGCGAATCCCTGATGCTCCCCGCCATGCTCATCAGTAACCTGGGCCTGGGTGCCGCCTGCATCGCCGTGGGCTTCAAGTCCCGCAATGGCGGCATGAAGCAGTTGGGCATCTCCTCCGGCATCTCCGGCCTTTTTGCCGGTGTTACCGAGCCGGGCCTGTACGGCGTGCTGATGCCTTTGAAGAAGCCCCTGGCCGCTGTTGTGATCTCTAATGCTATCACCGGCCTGATTGCCGGCATCATGCACATCGAAGCCACTTCCTTCGCTTCTCCGTCCCTGTTGGCCATTCCTATCTTCGTTAATGCGGAGCGTTCCAGCAACTTTGTGATGGCCTGCATTTGCGCCGCGATCTCCATCATACTGTCCTTCGTGCTCACTTGGGTATTGGGCTTCCAGGACCCCGCCGGGGAGCGGCTGTAAACATCCCTACGTTATCCGGCAAAGCCTGCCGTTCACCTTGAGAGCGCCTGGACCCGGCAGTCCGGTCCTTTCTCCGGCGGCGCTCTGGGTACTCTTCAGTATGTGGGAGGTCCTCTGACCCAGAGGTTTACCGCTGAGGAGTATCTGGCCGACCTGAACCGGGTTACCGATGACTACGGCATGAACACCACCGGCCTGCGTGACACCCAGATTGCCTACTGTGGACGGTTGGAGATCAGCGATATTGCTCTTGAAGTGTATAATCGGAGGAGATAAGCACATGGATATGCGATTCCCTGACGGCTTCCTTTGGGGCGGCGCGGTTGCGGCGAACCAATGCGAGGGAGCCTATAACGAGGATGGAAAGGGCCTGAGTATTCAAGACGTTTTGCCTCATGGCCTGAAATCGCCGCCCACGGAGGGACCCACACCGGACAATATGAAGCTGACGGGCATTGACTTCTATCACCGTTACAAGGAAGATGTCAAGCTGTTTGCGGAGATGGGCTTCAAGGTGTTCCGTACCTCCATCGCCTGGGGCCGCATCTTTCCCAATGGAGACGAGGAAACGCCAAACGAAAAGGGCCTGCAATTTTACGATGATCTTTTTGATGAGTGTCTGAAATATGGGATGGAGCCGCTGGTGACGATCTCTCACTATGAAACGCCCTTTCATCTGGCACGGAAATACAACGGCTGGGCCAGCCGGAAGATGGTCGGATTCTATGAGAAGTACGTCAGTACGCTGTTTTCCCGCTATGGCGGCAAAGTAAAATACTGGCTGACATTCAATGAGATCAACTCCGTCCTCCATTCTCCCTTCATGAGCGGTGGTATCTGCACTCCGAAGGATGAGTTGAGCGAACAGGAACTTTATCAAGCCTGCCACCATGAGCTGGTAGCCAGTGCGCTGGCCGTCAAGCTGGCCCATGAGATGATGCCCCAGGCGCAGGTGGGGTGCATGATCCTCAGTATGCCCATTTACCCGCTCACACCAGCCCCGGATGACGTGATCGCTTCTATGGAGGCTGACCATAAGAACGACTTCTTCGGCGATGTCCATGTCCGGGGAGAGTATCCTGGTTATATGTTGCGGTATTTCCGGGAACACGACATCCATATCCACATGGAGCCGGAGGACAAGGAGATCCTGAAAAATACCGTGGATTTTGTCTCGTTCAGCTACTACATGAGCGTATGCGGTAGCGCTGACCCCAACCAGAAAGCCGGACCGGGGAACATCATTGGCGGCGTACCCAACCCGCACCTGAAAGCATCGGAGTGGGGCTGGCAGATTGATCCCCAGGGGCTGCGCTATACCCTCAATCGCTTCTATGACCGTTACCAAAAGCCGTTATTTGTTGTAGAGAACGGCCTGGGTGCGGCAGACCGGCTCGTCCGCGATGAGGAGGGTTCCCTCACTGTGGAGGACGATTACCGCATCCAGTATCTCAACGACCATCTGGTGCAGGTACGGGAGGCCATTGAGGATGGTGTTCCGGTGATGGGATACACAGCCTGGGGCTGCATCGATCTGGTGAGCGCGTCCTCGGCGGAACTGAAGAAACGGTATGGATTCATCTATGTGGACCGGAACGATGACGGAACAGGTTCGCTAGCCCGATACAAGAAGAGATCCTTCAGTTGGTATCAGGAGGTCATTCGGACAAACGGCGAAAACCTTGTGAGCCCAGAAAACAGTTAAGCTCTTTTCCCACCGCTGGTCTCACACTCCTAACAGCGGTGTGCATGGGGAGCGGAAAGGTCCTGACCGGACCGCTCCCCATGCAAATAACAAACAAATACTTTTGTATAATTGAAAAGAAAGGGAAATGTCATGAAACATAACCATTTTATCCGCACTTGCACAGCATTGGCTCTGAGCATTGTAATGTTCGTAATGCTAATGAACCTGCCTATCTCTGCCCTTGCAATAGATGCAGAGGAGGATCCTACAGTTTCCGTAACCATTGATGGGGAAGATGTTGAACTGAAAGATGCCAGCGGTTCTGAATTGGACCCTGTGATAATTGATGGGTCCATTTATCTGCCGATCCGAGCCATTGCTGAAGCCTTGGGACTGGATGTGCATTGGGACCGGGGGAGCCGGGAGGTCCAACTGACTGGCTCCAATGGAACGGTTGCCTCTGCAACGAAAGCAGCTGTGCCTTCTGTGGTCCATCTTAACGGTGCCCGTGGCAAGTTCGGTTTTGGCGAGGGGTACATTATGGGTTATGAGGACAATGGTGTCTACACTTTCAAGAACATCCCCTACGGCGAACATGAACGTTTTATGCGCGCCACGCCTGTCAAACAATATGGCACTCAAACCGCACCTCTGGTCTGTCTGAACAACGGCCCTGTCAGCCCCCAGGAAAATACCTTGACCGAGTACCAGAATTGGGCCGCTGCCGCCGCGTTCATGACACCCTCGGACTCCGATATGTTCAGTACCGAGGCGGATTGCTTGAATCTGAACGTATGGACTGACACGCTGAATGCCAATGCGAAAAAGCCTGTCCTGGTATTTATGCACGGCGGCGGCTACCAGAACGGATCGGCCATTGAGTTGAAGATGTACGATGGCAGCTATTTTGCCGACTATACCGATGTGGTGTTCGTTTCCGTCAATGCCCGTCTGAACTATCTGGGCTACATGGACTTAACTGCCATTGGCGGACAGAGCAATCTGGGGCTGAGCGATATGGTCCTTTCCCTGGAATGGGTCAAGGACAATATTGCCCAATTCGGCGGTGATCCCAATAACGTCACCATCATGGGTCAGTCCGGCGGCGGCACAAAGGTCAGCTCCCTGTCATCCAGCCCCAAGGCTCTGAATGAGGACCTGTTCCAGAAAGTGGTTATTGCCAGCGGCTTTGGTGCCAGCGCCCGCACACCGGAGGCCTGGGCTGAGGATGCCCACACCCTGGCTGATGCGACCCGTGCCAGTACTGATTTCATTGATTACATTCGGGTCAACGGTTCTTCTCTGGGGATGAATGTTTCAGGCAGTACCACCATGGACCAGTTAGCCAAGCTGGCAGCGGACGCCTCCGATAAGACCGTCTTTGAATACCTCCAGCAGTTGGAGTACAGCCACCTGTTTGCACTGTGTGGTGAGAACGGTATGGATATGGCTCCTACCATTGATGGGGTGTACTTTGACAATGCCGGAAGCCTTACCGCTGACGGCCTGAATGAGACTGCCCGCCACTATACATATCTCATTGGCTCCAACTGGGCCGAGATGGGCGGCGGCAACTCTGCGGACGCCGTCCTGGGTGCCAATTGGGATGGCACCGGCGCACCGCAGAGTGCGGTGAGCAACCTGACTGCCGCACAGGTCAATGAGCGTATGGAAGCTTGGAGAAAAACCACCGTCCTTAACGCTGACGGCCAACGCGTTCCCGCCACTCGGCCCGGAAGTCTTGAGGAGATTCGCGTTGCTTTCACCGCCGCTTACCCCGGCCACGATTTCTATGACCTGCACTCTCTGGGTACGCTGGACCTCAATAATGAGACCTATAAGACTATGGCCAGTCTGGTGGAGGGCGATAACAAGGTCTATCACTACTTTGGCACCTACACTATGCCCTACTTCGGTGGCATGACGATGATCCACACAGCTGATGTTGCCTACTTCTTCCATAGCATCAGTACGTCTCCCTATATGATCCACGGTGACGAAGCCAACGCCTGGAAGGTAGCTGATGCAATGGCAACCTCTCTGGCTAACTTCTGCACCACCGGCGATCCTTCAATCTCTGGTTTCCGCGTCCAGCCTGTCACTGCCGATCAGGATCACATCATTCTCTATGATGTAAATAATCGCTGTGTGACACCGGACTTTAATGCCCAGCTCCAGGAACTGGCTACGCCGGTAGCCGACTGATTTGTCAATAAGGCTGCCGCAGACAGTGTTTGCGGCAGCCTTATATAAAAAATAGCAAAGGAGAATATCATGGCTTTTTTCGATTTTTTGAAAGGTAAAAATACCAGCACGCCCCCTGCCGCAGTCACTTTCCCCGCAGCATTGGGCGCTTCTGTGGAGGGTATGTTTGTTACCATGAATCAGATTCCCGATGAGGTGTTTTCCACTGGCGTCCTGGGAGTCTGCTGCGGCATTGAACCGGAGACGGGAGAGGTCCATGCGCCCATAGGCGGCAAAATCAGCCAACTGGCTAATACGCTCCATGCAGTCGGTATTGAGGCGGGCGGTATGGAGATCCTGATCCATGTCGGTGTGGATACCGTGGATATGAACGGTGACGGATTCTCAAGCATGGTCAAGGTGGGGCAAACTGTAAAAAAAGGCGATCTGTTGCTGACGATGGACTTGGCAAAAATACATGAGGCTGGACATCCTGCCACCATTATCATGGCCGTTACAAACTCGGACGATTTTGCTTCTGTTGAGGAAGTCACCTCTGGCATGGTGCAGTGTGGGAGTGATGTTCTTCGAGTGAGCAAATAAATGGGAAGAATATCCCAAAAAATTTGAGTACACCATACCGGTACCGTGCGTATCCACGCCCGCCCTGCCGGCCAGCTAGTGAAAGCGGCAAGGGCCCTGGACAGCACAGTTACCGTTGAGAAGCCGACGGTGCTGGCTGGTACATTTCTATATTGGTCAAGCCTTATCTTGTGCGCTCCGTAAGGCCGAACCGCTCTGGCACCCGAGTGCTAGGGCGGTTCTCCGTCAATCTGGTTCCATTGCGCCAAGTTGCTCGTATATACTCTCTTGGTTCACAATTTCCTCGCCCTGCGCGGGGCCTGTTCCCGCTGTTCCTGCCGCAAGATGCTGTAAACGCTCCTGCGGATCCGCTCGGCCTCCTTTACCTCGGCTTTGAGGGTGAGATACCGCTGGTTGAGTTCTTTCCGCTGGGGGGCCAGCTTGTTGTATTCTGTTTTCCATGCCTTTACCGGCAGGGCGGTCTTGCCGTTCATCACGCCTTTGAGGTAGTCCCGTGCCGCCGTGAATTGAATGCTCTCCGCATCCGTCAGCGGCCTTTTCCCTTTGTACTGGAAGTAAATCTCCGCCTGCCCGATGTGCTGTTTCAGCGTGTCCATGCGCCGCTCGATGGGTTTCAATTTATTCCGTATATCCATCTGCTCGCCTATCATGGACTTGAATTTTTCATCAAGCCCCGCCATATCCATGATGTTGTTGGCTTGCAGGAAATTGAGCATTTTCGCCGCGTCCTTCAGGTTATACAGCGATTGGGAATAGCCCGATTTCCCCTCCCGCGCTTTTCTGGACAGGATAGCCTGGATATAGTCGGCAAGGGTGGGCGGCTCGGTGTTGGCCTGTTCCTCTTTGAGCCATTTTTGCAGTTTGGTGATACGCGCTTTCAGTTGCCGCAATTTCTGGTTCGTCACTTCGATTTCCCGATTGAGGTCGCCGCGCTCGGTGCGGATGCCGCGCTTCTCCATCGCAGAGGCGGCAGGGCCTAAATGGACGGTGGGGATCTGCTCCGTTCCCTGACGCGCATAGGAGCGGTGGTCTAGCCGTTCCGCGTGGCCGCTCTGTTCTAACGCCCGGTTGCAGGTTTCCGCCCACGCCGCCCGCCATTCTTCGGACTTGGTCTGCTCGTTCCAGTCGGTGGCGGGGACGGATTTGCATTGGTATTGCCGCATTTTTCGGTCATAGATTTTGTTGCCGTCCTTTTCCAGAATGTACTCCTTTTTTCTGCTTCGCGCCCCATGCGCCGTCCTGGCCGATGGGCCGCATGGTCACGCTGTCCTCATATAGCCGCTTGAAGATAGCGGACAGCTCCGTGATCAGCTTCCTGGCGGCGTCCAGCTCCTGGAGCTTGGCGGCGTTCTTTCACTTGCCGCCGTCCTCGTTCTGCGGGACCAGCAGCTTCATGAGCCGGGCCTCATGTCTGGCGTCGTTGGTTGTGAAATGCCAGTCTACGCTCTTTTGTACTGATACTAATCCCAAATAAGAATTGCAAAGCACAAGAAGATAAGGTATAATAAAGGGGAGAAGAAGGGGGAGATGATGA
>CANQCS010000114.1 GCA_947589745.1 uncultured Oscillospiraceae bacterium | reverse complement strand
CAGATCGTTATGCTGAATGGAACTCTCACGGAGAAGGAGCAGGACTACTGCGTCCGTCACGTCACAGAGAAGGTGCCTATCGGACTTATCGAAAAGCTGTATCTGGACGCGGACGGCGAGGGCGTGACCGTGAGCTATGAGTTGCGGAACGTCCGGGAGCTCCGAAAGATGGGCGGGGCTGTCATCGGCTGTCCCGAGGACTGGAACGCCGCCAAGCAGGCGGAGCAGCGGGACGCGCTGCCCAACCCCATCGACTGAGAGTCAGGAGGACCACGGACATGGATGACCAAGAGCTGATCAGGAAGGTACATTCCTCCGTATACCATCAGTGCCAGAGGCGCGGATACGCCACTCCAGTGGATGTCCTCATGGACGTTGGCGTACTGACCAAAAACAGATATGAGGATTGGAGATTTGGACGGGTGGATCATCTGGAGCGGGTCTGCACAGTGAATCTCCGCAAACTGTCTTTCATCATGCACCAGATGCGTGTCTATGCGCAGAAAGCGGGACTGAAGCCATCGTTCTGCTTCTATAAACAGTGGGGTGCGAAAAAGAGGAACGGCCAGGGCCACAAGCCTGTGATCCAGCTTCGTTTCAGCAAGAGCGGCGACCCAGACTTGGAACGCTGGTACGCAACACACTTTGTGGACGCAAGTGTTATCGCAAAACTCAACGCCAGTCCGCAGGAGCAGAGTGGCAGCATAGAGAACAGGTAATGTCAGACCGAACTCTGCTTCCTTGGCATCATCGTCTGATAGAATTTCTTCGTCCGGGCCCTCCAGTTCAGTTCCCGGTCCCGCTCCACGATCTCACACTTGGTACAGCGGAGCCCGTCCCCGTTGAAGATCCGTCCGCACCGGATGCAGACGTGGCGGGGGACCTCCTCATGGCGCTCACACTCACAGAGCGCCGCCACCTCCCGCCAGGGGGCATCCCACCACTTTGCGGCCTCCACAGTCGCCTGCTCCCAGTTGGGAGCGTCAACGATGGCAAGCCCGCAGTCCGGGTGCCGCACCCACCACAGGTGAAGCGGCGGAGCTTTTTTCGCGATTGGCACATTTATCACCTCTCTCATGATTTGGGTCAAACATATGACTACGTTACTTTTGCTCGTTATCTACATCGCTTTCATCGGCCTGGGTATCCCGGACTCCCTGTTCGGCGCTGCTTGGCCGGCCATCTACAGTGAGTTCCGTCTTCCCATCTCCTACGCCAGTTTTGTGACGGTGATCGTCTGCTGCGGCACCACGCTCTCCAGCATGTGCAGCGGCAGGGTGATCGCCCGGTTCGGCACCAGTAAAGTCTCTGCCGTCAGCACCGCCATGACCGCCGCCGCTCTGCTGGGTTTTGCCTGCTCGGGGCAGTTCTGGATGCTGTGTCTCTTTTCCGTTCCGCTGGGGCTGGGTGCCGGTTCTATCGACACTGCGCTGAACAACTATGTGGCCCTCCACTACTCAGCCACCCACATGAGTTTTCTCCACTGTTTCTACGGCATTGGGGTGTCGGTCAGTCCCTACATCCTGTCCCTGGTCATCGGCGGCCCCTCCGGCTGGCGCGGCGGATACCAGACCGCATTTGTGATCCAACTGGTCATTGCGGTGATCCTGTTCGCCACCCTTCCACTGTGGAAAAAGGCCCACGGACAGGAACGAGCCGTGAGCGGAGAAATATCCAGGCCACTTTCGGTACGACAGGCCGTTCAGATCCCGGGCGTGAAGCTGATGTGCGCACTCTTCATCACCTCCTGTGCCATCGAGGTGACCTGCGGCAACTGGGGCAGCACATTTCTGGTGGAGTACAAGCATCTGGCGGCGGGGCAGGCGGCGCGAATGGTCATGTTCTACTACATCGGCATGGCCCTGGGCCGGTTCCTGTCCGGTGTTTTGTCCGCCCGCCTGCACCCCTGGCAGATCATCGGCATAGGTCAGAAGGTGCTGGGCGCAGCGCTGGTGATCCTGCTCCTGCCGCTGCCGCCCTACCTTTCGTCGGTGGGTCTATTCCTGGTGGGGTTGGGAAACGGTCCCTTATTTCCTAACTTCAACTATCTGACACCTCAAAACTTCGGTGCGGACGTATCTCAGTCCGTCATCGGCACCCAGATGGCAGCATCCTATGTGGGGATCATGGTGGTCCCTCCCATCTGTGGAATACTGGGACAGATGTTGGGCATGGGCGTGTTCCCTGTCTACCTGACGATCTTCTATCTGCTGATGCTGGCTGCCACGGTCCGCGTGAGGCACGTTCTGCATGTGGATAATGCCCAATAACGCGAACGGTCACATCTTCATCTTCGGCGCATGGTCATCCGCCTTGTGACCCTGCGCCATTTTCTTTTCACGGATGATGCGGCGGAGCTTACTGTCCACATGGACCAGCCCGCCTGACACCGGCGTGGGTGTCTGCTCCCGGAATATCCGGCTCATGTGATGCAGAAGCCGGACGGCCGATTGGAGCACCAGTGTACTCTGCTGCTGAGACCGCTGTGCGCCGCCCCTTTGTCTGTGGACCTCCGGTTCCATCTGCTCTCCCAGCCGGTCCGCCTCCTCTACGATGATATTCTTGATGCGGCGGAATTCCTTCTGCTGGGACAGCGATGACCGGTCCGGCATCGTATCCTTATAGGTCCGCAGCACATCCTCCCGCAGGCCGTACCACAGCGAGTACGCCTGGGCGATCCGCTGGTCTTTCTCCAGCTCATCCACGATCTCATCTACCACGGCCTTCAGCGGTGCCTTCAGGTAGCCGTATTTCTTCCTGCCCTTGGCCTGCCGGAGCTCCCGGGCCAGGTGGAGCATTAGCTCCTGGATGCGCTGGCTCTCCAGCACACCGGACTCCATCTGGGCCAGCAGGTCCCTGAGCACGACGCGGCTCTCCTCCGTGAGCTCATCCCGGCGTTTTGTCTGCCTGGTGTAGAGCTCCGTCAGTTCCTCCTGAAAGATCTGCCGGGCCAGTCCGGACCGGATCTTGTCCAGACCAGCCAGGGTGAGAAAACCGGACTTACCGTCCGCACTGTAGCACACCATATGGACGTGAGGGTGGTGCCCCTCGTCGTGGAACGCAGCGTACCAACGGAACTGGTCCGGCGGGATCTTCATAGCCTCCGCCATCTGTACCGCATACCCGGACAGTAGCGCCTGCCAGTTTTCCGCATTGTCGTATCCCAGCCGTGCCGCATCCTCCCGCTTCAGCGAGATGATGGGGAGCCATACCACTCCAGGATGCTTCGCGATCTCGACCGCCACACGTGAGAGCACCACATCTTCTTTCCCCCCTGTGAACAGCCCGTGGGACCCAACCATCTGCACACGAGGCCGTTGGGCGATGTACTCCAGATAGTTCTCCCGCTTGGCCAGCTCATCCAAATTGTCCTCCAGTGCGCGGGAGATAAACTCAGAAGCGTTCCGGCGGGTAGGGGACTCCAGATAGTCCTCATACTCGAACATTCCTTTGCTGAGAGGGAACTCCCGGATCAACTTCTGCACCATCTCTATCTGCTTTTGAGTCGCCGGTCCGTTTCCTTTCTCCGGAAGCTCTACGCCCTCGCGGGTAGCGATGTACTTGACCAGGTGGCTCCGGTGCGCGGCAGACTTCTGCCCGCCGCTCTTGATGTGAGGGCACTTGAATATGATCCGGGGCATGGTCCGGCACCTCAGCTGCCGCGCTGGTAGCGCACCGCGTCGTCGAACTTGATGGCGCCGTTGGTGCCTCGGATCTCACGGATACACCGCTCCCGCAGGCCGGGCAGCTTGCTCTCATCCACGTCCGCTGCCGCGGCCAGGATGTTCATCACCATGGAGAGCTCCACGGTCAGCTTGAACAGCAGCCGGGCGATATGGTTCTCGCTGTTCCGGGCAATGCCGGTGATCATATCCGAGAGCACCTTGGGCAGGTACTCCATGCTGTCCTTGTTCGCCACATACCCTGCATAGAACAGCACGGCCTTCTCTATAAACTCGCTCTGGCTGCTACAGTTGTCCTTGGGACACATATCCTTGACCAGCAGCATGGTCTCAGGATGGATGCGGAGCGCGAACTTGATCTTTTCTCTTGGCATGACTTTCTCCTGTTGAATGACTGAAAAAAGGGCACATCCCCGCCTGGGACCCCCGAAAAACGGCTCAACAGCGGGACTTTTTTCGGAAGTGGAACCCCAGGTGGGTGCCCCCACCCGGAAATTTACCCCCGCGCAAAAAGTCCCCGACCCGCTCTGCGGGGCGGTGTTCAGATGGCGGGAGGGCGCTTGCGACCCCCGCCTTTAACCAGCACTCTCCTCGTCCGGGGCAGAATTTCGGTCTGTCGGAAATTCCGCTGACACGGGGCCGACACCGCGGGTGTGCCCGCGGATGGGTGTTTGTCCGGTGACCTCGCACGGTGCGGCACAAAGGGCCGCACAACGCGAAACAGGGCCGCTCCTCTGTGGAGCGGCCCTGCCGGTCATTGGAGCGGGCTGCGCCGGTATCTGCGTGGCCCGTTTGCGTATGATGACTGTTTTCAGACTTGGGGCATCATGAGGATACGACCGGTCCCGCGGTACACATTGACCAGCCCCTCACCGGATGCGGCAGAACCGATCAGGCTCTTGCCGGAGCGTTCCACCGTGAACTGCAGCGTATTGGACCAGGCGATGGCGTAGCTCCCGTCGATCTTGACCTCGTCGTTGACCAGGTCCAGGATGATCAGCTCGGCGCGGGGCACCTTGCACTCCAGCACCACATAGCCCTTGCCGGTCAGGCAGAGGTTGAACAGTCCCTCGCCTCCGGCAGCCGCGCTGGAGAGGTTGCTGCGCATCACCGTCTTCAGCCCCACGCTTCCTTGGGCGGCGGAGAACATGCCGTCCTGGATCACCAGCGCGCCGTTCCAGTCCTCCACCTTTTCGATCAGGTAGTGGTCGTAGCTGGGCTCCGTCACCAGGATGCCGCTGCCGCTGTACTCCGGCTTGACAGCACTCTCCCCGGTGGCCTTGCCCGCAAAAGACTTCTTCAGCAGATCACCCACGCCTCTGACGCCGCTGGTCTGCTGGATGCCGCCGCCGAACCACTGCATGGCCCCGGCCTGCAGGATCACCGTCTCATTGTTGAGGCTGCACACGATCTGCTTCTTCCGGACGCCCATCTGCGCCATGTAATACTTGAGCTGCGCGTCTCCGGGACTGCACGACAGGTCCCGCTTGTACTGGATGACCTGAAAGGGTCCGCCGGACTCCAGCAGCTCCACATCGTCATTATCCAGAAAATTCTGTACGTTGAGCATAGTTTTCCTCCTTCTTTTGATCCGGGATGTTTTCAACTGCATCCCAGCAGAGCTCTCTGACTCGGACGCCGGCGCGGCAGGCAAGGGACTGCCAGCCGCACCTGCGTATCATATTATACCACTGCCGCCTTTGTGCGGCAATGTCATCGCAGGCCATTTCTCAGAACAGCGTCAGTTGTCCGGTGCTGGTAATGTTCAACTTTGCGGTGGGAGCAAGCGGAGCTGCCGGTGCCAGTATCTCCGGTGTGGGAGCGGGCAGCTTCGGCGCACAGGACTGGTCTGTCAGCAATTGCTCCAGCCAGTGCCACCGGATACGTTCCTGCCACGTCCAGTGGTAGAACATGGGCAGGTACCACACCTCCTGTTTTGGCGCCGTGGCAGGCGTCAGCTGGTGACCCGCAACAGGATCTACCAGCGAGTTTCCCACTACCACATATCCCGCACAGCCCAGGAGTGCCAGCTGGATATAGCACATGAGCGCAGCGGTGCGGTCTATGTCCTGGGCTACGAACAGAGCGGCGGTGCTGGGGACACCCCTGTTCACCAGCTCGTTCCGTGCCGCGATGAGCAGTGCGCCCGCTCCGCAGCACGGGTCGCTGATCCCCGTCCATCCCCGCCGGTCTGTCTTCGTTTCTACGTCGCCCAGCGTGGCCTTTGCTATGAAGCGGCAGAGGTGGTATGGCGTGAAGAACTGTCCCTTCCAATGGCTGTTCAGTTCCAGGCCGGAGAACATCTCCCCCAGGAGGTCCTGCTCCGGATCTCTTTCCAGCGCCTCCGTCACCACCGCCAAGAGCTTCGGGAACGTCTCCCGCTCCTCCTGGCCGTATCGGTGGATGATCCGCAGGTACTCCTCCTCACGCTCGTCGTGGACAGGGCCCTGCCGGTCGAAGGAATTGGAGAGTGCGACTGCGGACAGTGTCACAAAATCTGCCCACACCTCCCATGCGCTGTGCATACCGCACAGAGAGGAGAACAGCCTTCCGAACCGTTTCTGCTCCTCAGTCCTGAATGATGGGTGCCGTGCCATAGAATCGCCTCCTACTTTTTCGGTACAGGCAACACAATGGCACAGGCGAAGCGAAAAATCCATTCACCAACACCAACGAAAGAGCGGCCCCGCAGTTTGGGCAAACCTACATCGTCATCTGCGGACCAGGGTCCTCCATCTGCAGCGATGCGGCATAGTCTTCCAGGCTCTGCCCGCTCTGCTCCTGGCAGTGATCCCTCATCTTCTTCAGTACCGCAGCCTGTTCGCCTTCGTCCATGCGGTACACCAGAGGGATGTCCACACCGTCTCCGCGGCAGAGGGTGAGGTCCAAACACTCGCGCACTTTCCCCTCTGCCATATCGTAGTTGGCATAGACATTGAGATAGTCATCATTGTCGTCCGTCCCCACATGAGTCCCGAACACCTCATCCGCAGGGAACCAGCAGGGAAGATAGAAATTCAGGCAGCTCTCTGACTCCACGATATCCCCCGAAAAGGTGATCTCCTCTGGGCAGAGCCGCCGCGTACCCTCCACCTCTATCGGTATGGAGACTTCCGGCAGCTCCCGCCCCAGCAACCGCTCGGAGAACAGGCCCCACCTCCGTTCCTGCGTGCTTCGCTCTTTCCGCATGGCCCGGTACGCCGCGACGGATATATCTTCGACGGGGTACGACTCCCACCGGCCGCTGCCCCGGAGCGTGGAGAATTTGCCCCGGTCCAGGTCGATATCGAAGACGCCGGTGACCCGCCCAGTGTCCTCCAGCCGCTCCAGCACCAGCGCGGAATACTGCTTCTTCGAAACGGACTCTGCCCCACGCAGGGATGCAGCCAGTGACGGCGTTCGCTGTTCCGGCCCGTCCTTGAGATACCGGCGCAGCGCAATGGCGGCATCCATAAACTCCAGGGGACGCTCCTGCCTGACCCAGTATTCCTGGCCGCCCTCCGTGATGTGAAATGCGGCGAACCGCCTGGCGGCCTCCGCCCGCTGTGCTGCCTCCAGTTCCTCTGTCTGGATCTCTTCCCAGATGGAGTTTCGGACAGTCTCCGGCACCTCCCGTTGGTACAGCGCCACGAGAGCCCTGGTCATCTCGGCTTCCACATTTGTTCCCTTTCGCTCCAGTACATCCTGCAGCGCGGCGTACTCCTGCTCATCCTGCCAGAGGAGTATCTCTTTTGATCTCATGATGGTGTCTCATCCTTTCCGTGTATCTGCCTGTCCTACGCCGGTCTTTCCGGCGCGGGTTTGGCGGCGTGGCGCCGGGAACGGTCCCAGGCGGTCTCGATCTTAGATCCCACATACCCGCGCACCGCCTTGAGGACGGTGAACTCGTATTCTGTCCTTCCCTCCCATATGCTGTGCATACCGCACAACGCAGTTTGGGTAGCACTACATTGTCATCCTCGGACCGGAGATCCTATTCCACAGAGACGCAGCGTATTCTTTCAGGTCCTGACCACCCCGAAACTGGAAGTATTCCTGCATCCTCTCCAGCATTACTGCCTGTTCGTCCTCATCCATCCGGTACACCGTATGGGTCCGCTCATCGTTTGAATGGCAGAAGACTACATCCAGGCATTCCTGCACTTCGCAGTGCGCTATGCTGTAGTCGGCAAAGATCGCCAGATAGCTGCCGTCGCCGCCTTTGAGCACATGAGTCCCAAGCACCTCATCCAGTGCGGGCGTGCGCGGCAGAAAGAAACTCAGGTTAAGATTTACGCAGTCGACACGCCCCGCGAAAGCGATATCCTCCGGCTGGAGCCGCCGGGAGCCTCCCACCTCCAGCGTCACTGGGGGTGACGGACGTTCCCATCCCTCCAGCCGTTCCGAGAACAATGCTGCCCTCTGTTCCCGCAGGATATTCTCACCTCGTGTGGCCCGGTAAGCGGCGGCAGATACATCCTTGATATGGTAGGCTCTCCACTGTGCGTCATCGCGGAGCGTAGTGAACTCGCCCCGGTCCAGGTCGATATCGAAGGCGCCGGTGACCCGTCCGAACTCCTCCAGCCGCTCCAGAGCACACAAGGTAAACTGCTTCCGCGAGATGCTCTCCGCCCCGCGCAGGGACGATGCCAGCGACGGCTCCCGCTGTCCCGGCTCTGCCGTGAGATACCGGTACATCGCAATGGCGGCGTCCATAAACTCCATGGGACGCTCCTGCCTGACCCAGTATTCCTGGCCGCCCTCCGTGATGTGGAATACGGCGGACCGTCTGGCGGCCTCCTCCTGCTGCGCTGCCTCCAGTTCCTCTGCCTGGATCTCTTCCTGGATGGAGTTCCGGACAGTCTCCGGTACCTCCCGTTGGTACAGCGCCGCGAAGACCCCGGTCATCTCGGCCTCCACATTCGTTCCCTTTCGCTCCAGTACATCCTGCAGCGCGGCGTACTCCCGCTCATCCTTCCAAAAGGATATCTCTTTTGATCTCATGATGGTGTCTCATCCTCCTTCCTGTGTATCTGCCCGTCCTCCACCGGTCTCTCCGGCGCGGGCCTGGGAGCGTGGCGCCGGGAGCGGTCTCTTGCGGCGGCCCCGATCTTATACCCCACATACTCCCGCACCGCCTCGGGGACGGTGGACTCGTAGAGCTGCTGGAGCGCCTCGTCCAGACGCTTCTTCACGTTGGTGTTCTCCTTTTTCAGAAATACATCCAGTGCCTTCAGCTTTTCCTCCTCAATGGTCAGCGTGATCGTTACCTTCTCCACAGCGTCCTCCTACATCATCTGCTGCACAGCCGGGCCCTCGGTCTGCCGGTCCGGCACAGGCAGCACCCGCATGGAGCAGTGGTGATACAGCATAGACACGAACGTATCTATGTCCAGCGTACCCTGCGCCAGAGACATGTCGTGGATGGCCATGAGCCGGCTCAATGGCGCGGCTGTCTCCGTCATGGAGTCTCCTCTTTCAGACCGATTGAGGATCTTCACCCGGTCACTCGCAATGTCCACTTCGGCCAGGACGCCGCCGGGCGGGGGAGATCTCAGTTCGTTGGTATCCGCCAGCACATCCTTCATAGCAGCCGGGCGGAGCCCCATAGGCTCAAACTCCATGAGCTGCCGGACCGTCTCCTCCGCTCCGCTGGCGCTGAATGCCCGCGACAGCATGCCCGCCGCATCCGCTATATTCCGGACGCGGTATGTGGCGCACCACACGGTCCGCTCCGCATCCGTGAGTTTGAAATAGCTATTGCTCATATCGTGTCTTTCCTTTCTTCTGCCGTTATGGCAGATACAGCCTCGGATCAGTCCGCTCCC
>CANQCS010000113.1 GCA_947589745.1 uncultured Oscillospiraceae bacterium | reverse complement strand
TCTTGAAAGAAAAAGTATCAAAAAGAACTTTAACATCGCTCTCAAAGCGTTGCGATACCTACATTTTCCACACGGTAACGAAATATACTTCTAATAGGAGAATAGTATGAGAATAGGAAAAGCGCCCGGGCGGTCTTGAGACCCGGGCGCTTCTCCGTTTCCATATCGAGCTAATCGAAGAGATATATTGTTTCCGGTCCGCCGCCCCATCGGCGGACTGGGGAAACACAAACAAAAAGCGTTCCCTGCGCCGGAACACGCATGGAACGCACACAGCCTCCCTGTGTATCACAGCGAGGCCGAAACAACAAACGCGGATCCGGTTTCGGCAGAACGCCGCCAGACTGCCATGTATCTGACTTATCCTCCGGGGAGGCATCACAGTGACCGACTCGCGGGGCTTCTCACCCCATTCCATGTGCCGCATTCCGCGGCCGCAGCTGGCGCAATATTGATTTGTACTGTTATCATACCACAGACTTTCTGATTTGTAAAGCCCCAATCCGCATCATTTTCCATCTTGCGCGGCGGGACCGGTTCCGGTATACTGTTCCCAAACGGAGAAAAGGACGTGAGGACCATGATCTGCAATCTCTGCCCCCGCCGGTGCGGCGCTCTGCGGACGGATACCGAAGGGGAGGGCTTCTGCGGGATGCCGTCTGTGCCGGTCATCGCCCGGGCGGGCCTGCATTACTGGGAGGAGCCCTGCATCAGCGGCAGCCGGGGCAGCGGAGCGGTGTTCTTCTCCGGCTGTGTGCTGGGGTGCGTGTTCTGCCAGAACGGGAAAATCAGCCGGGAGCGCTGGGGCAAGGCGGTCTCTGTGGCGCGGCTGCGGGAGATCTTTCAGGAGCTCATCGCCCAGGGGGCCCACAACATCAATCTGGTGAGCCCCACGCCCTACGCCCTGGCCATCCGGGAGGCGCTGGAGGAGCCGCTGCCGGTGCCCGTGGTGTGGAACACCGGGGGCTATGAGCGGGTGGAGACCCTGCGGAGCCTGGAGGGCCGTGTCCAGGTGTGGCTGCCGGATTTGAAATATGCGGACAGCGCACTGGCGGCAAAGTACAGCGGTGCGGCGGACTACTTTGAGGTGGCCGCCGCCGCCATCCGGGAGATGTTCCGGCAGTCCGGCCCCTGCGTGCTGGAGGACGGGTTGCTGCGGCGGGGCGTGGTGATCCGCCATCTGCTGCTTCCTGGGGCGCTGGAAAACGCCAAGGCGGTGATGGACTGGGTGGCCCGGACCTTCCGGCCGGGGGAGGTGCTCTTCTCCCTGATGGCCCAGTACACCCCCCAGCCGGGGGCGGAGGGCCTCCTGAAGCGCCGGGTCACCGGCGGAGAGTACCGGGCGGCCATGGCCTACCTGGAGAACCTGGGCATCTCGGCGGGCTACTGCCAGGACGCCTCATCGGCCAGGGCGGAGTACACCCCCGCCTTCGACCTGACAGGCGTGTAATTCTTTTTCTTGAAAGAAAAAGAATCAAAAAGAACTTTCATCTCGCTTCCAGGGCGCTGCGATACCGGCATTCCGCGCCCGGTAACGATACATCGTTCTGACTGAAAAATAGAGGGAGCGCGCCGCAGGGGGCGCTCCCTCTATCCGCGGCAGCGGTGCCGCAATGACGGCGGAGCCCCGGACTGTTTGTCCGGGGCTCCGTGCGTCTCATACTATTCTCTCATTAAAAGTGCACTTCGTTGCCGTGAGGAAAATGTAGGAATCGCAACGCTTTGAGAGCGAGAATAAAGTTCTTTTTGCTACTTTTTCTTTCAAGAAAAAGTAGCACCGGCTTCAGAAAAAAGTCAAAGCGGATTGTTAGTCTTGCCTATTTCTCCCAACCGTGATAGAATGCAAATTATACTGGGATAGTTTGGGATATTGAGAAATCAGAAAGATTTCGGGGAGATTTTACCATGGATATTTTTAGTGTTTTCACACTATGCGGCGGACTGGCCTTTTTCCTGTACGGCATGTCCGTGCTGTCCAGCAGCCTGGAAAAGGTGGCCGGCGGCCGGATGGAGCAACTGCTGAAAAAGATGACCTCCAACCCCATCAAGAGCCTGCTGCTGGGCGCCGGCATCACCATCGCCATCCAGTCCTCCTCCGCGGTGACGGTCATGCTGGTGGGCCTGGTCAACTCCGGCATTCTGGAGCTGGGGCAGACGGTAGGCATCATCATGGGCTCCAACATCGGCACCACGCTGACGGCGTGGATCCTGTCCCTCTCCGGCATTGAGGGCGATGCCCTCCTGCTCCAGCTGCTGAAGCCGGAGGTTTTCTCGCCGGTGCTGGCGCTGGTGGGCGTGGTGATGCGGATGGTGTCCAAGAAGGACAAAATTCGGAGCATGGGCACCATCATGATCGGCTTCGCCATTCTCATGTACGGCACCACCCTGATGAAGGACGCGGTGAGCCCCCTGGGGGAGATGCCGGAGTTCCGGTCCATCCTGCTGCTGTTCAACAACCCGTTCCTGGGTGTGCTGGTGGGCGCGCTGCTGACCATGGCCATCCAGTCCTCCGCCGCGGCCGTCGGTATGCTCCAGGCCCTCACCCTCACCGGCAACGTCACCTACGGCATCGCGCTGCCCATCATCATGGGTCAGAACATCGGCACCTGCTTCACTGCCCTGCTGTCCAGTATCGGCGGCAACCGCAGCGCTCGCCGGGTGGCGGTGGTCCACGTGTCCTTCAACCTCATCGGCACGGCGGTGTGCCTGGCGGTGTTCTACGGCACCAACATCTTCTTCCACTACGCCTTTATGGACCTGCCCATCGACCCGGTGGGCGTGGCCATGGTCCACAGCATCTTCAACATCGCCACCACCCTCCTGCTGCTGCCCTTCTCCCGGCAGCTGGAGCGCATCGCCTATCTGGTGGTGAAGGAGGAGGCCGCGGCCCCGTCCTACACCTTCGTGGACCCGCGCCTGCTGAAGACCCCCTCCGTGGCCATCGCCGAGTGCGCCAACAAGACCGCCCTCATGGCCGAGCTGGCCCAGTGCACCATCCTGGACGCCCTGTCCCTGGTGGAGGACTACGATGAGAAGGTGGCCGGCCGGGTGCTGGCCAACGAGGACCGCCTGGACGAGTTCGAGGACAAGCTGGGCACCACCCTGGTCCAGCTCAGCAGCAAGTCCCTCTCCGGCCCGGACAGCCGTGTGGTGTCCAAGCAGCTCCACTCCATCGGCGACTTCGAGCGCATCGGCGACCACGCCGTGAATCTCCAGAAGACTGCCGAGGAGATCTACCAGAAAGATATCCACTTTTCCGACCCGGCCCGGGCGGAGCTGCGGACCCTCACCGAGGCATTGACCGAGATCCTGGAGCTCACCACCCGGGCCTTTGTCACCAACGACATGGCCCTGGCGGGGCAGGTGGAGCCCCTGGAACAGGTCATCGACTGCATCATCGCGGATATCAAGTCCAACCACATCGCCCGCCTCCAGAAGGGCAACTGCACCATTGAGATCGGCTTTGTGCTGTCGGACCTGCTGACCAACTGCGAGCGCGTGTCCGACCACTGCTCCAACATCGCCGTGGCCCAGATCGAGACGGCGCAGAACGAGTTCCGGGCCCACGAGTACCTCAACGGCGTGAAGAACGCCGGGTCCCCCGAGTTCCAGTCCGTCTTCGACCGCTACCGCGCCCGGTTCGCCGTCCGCATCGAGCCCACCGCCCAGGCCTGAACCTTTTCTAAAGGTCAGGCGCGTATCCAAATATTTCCGAAGCGGAAAGAAATCCCCCTTGCCCCAGCAGGGGGGATTTGCTATAATGGATTTTGCGGATCTCCCGCCAAACGTGTGTAAAGGGTTAGCAGAAATTTTCCATGAAGATATTGATTACAACGGACTGGTACGCACCGGTCATCAACGGCGTGGTCACCTCCGTGCTGCTGCTGCAGCGGGAGCTGGAGGTACTGGGCCATGAGGTCCGGGTGGTGACCCTGTCCTCCACCATCCACTCCCACCGGGAGGGGAACATCTACTATCTGGGCTCCGTCAGCGCCAACCGGGTCTACCCCGGCGCGCGGCTGCGCATGAACCGGACCCGCAGCCTCCTGCGGGAGCTGGCGGAGTGGCGCCCGGACGTCATCCACTCCCAGTGCGAGTTCAGCACCTTCCGGGTGGCCCACGTCCTCTCGGAGCGGCTGGATATCCCCATCGTCCACACCTACCACACGGTGTACGAGGACTACACCCACTACATCTTCCCCAGCCGCCGGATGGGCAAATACGTGGTGTCCTGCTTCTCCCGGTGGATCTGCAAAAAGACCGCCTGCATCGTGGCCCCCAGCCGGAAAGTGGAGGAGCTGCTGCGGCGGTACGGCGTCCGGTGCCGCATCGAGATCATCCCCACCGGCGTGGACCTGACCATGTTCCGGCAGGGCAGCGACCCGGCCCGGCTGGCGGAGCTGCGGCAGCGCTGGGAGCTCCCCGAGGGCAAGACGGTCCTGCTCTACCTGGGCCGCATGGCCAAGGAGAAGCACCTGGAGCAGCTCATTGACCAGATCGCCGATGCCGGGCGGCAGGATATCGTGCTTCTGCTGGTGGGCGACGGGCCGGACCGGGAGGCCGCCCTGGAGCGGGCCAGGGAGCGGGGGGTGCCCTTCCGCTTCACCGGCATGGTGTCCCACACGGAGGCCCCGGACTACTACCGGCTGGGGGATATCTTCGTCACTGCCTCCACCAGCGAGACCCAGGGGCTGACCTACTTTGAGGCCCTGGCGGCCGGTCTCCCGGTGCTGTGCCGGAAGGACCCCTGTGTGGACGGCGTGGTCGAGGACGGCAGCAACGGCTGGCAGTACGTGGACGGGGAGGATTTTTCCGCCCATCTCTCCGACTTCTGCGACAGTGCGGACCTGCGCCGGGAGATGTCCCGGACGGCGGCGGAGTCCGCCGAGCGGTTTTCCGCCGAGGCCTTCGGCGCGGCGGCGGAGCGGCTGTATGAGTCGGTCCGGGCCCAGGCGGAGGTGTTCTCCTGACAGGAGAAGGCCGGGCAACCGAGCATGATGAAAAGAACCGCCCTGCTGGGCGCGGCGAAAAGTGCCGCCATATCCGGGACTGCTCCGGGTATGGCGGCACTTTTCATGCCGGCCTCCCACGGGAGAAATTTTCATTTCCGTTTTGCCGCAGCCTTATTCTGGTTTTATCGTCGAATGCCCCTTTTCAAACCGCCAAAAGTATGGTATTCTTTGCCTGGAGAATGGGCGGGAAGACCCGGCCGAAAGAAAGAGAGGAATCCATATGGATCAGGTAGAACAGGTCCTGCAGAAGAGCTGGGGGACCATGACGGTGGAGAAGGCGCTGTCCTCCGTGGTGTTGCTGCTGGTATGTCTGGTGGTGGTGCGCATCATCATGGCGCTGTCGGGCAAGGTGCTGGGCCGGACCGGCATGGACCAGCGGGTGCGGAAGCTGGTGCTGCGGCTGGTGAAGACCGTGCTGTACATCGTCACCATCCTTATCGTGGCCGGGAGCCTGGGCATCGACGTGACCAGCCTCATCGCCCTGGTCAGCGTCTTCGGCCTGGCGGTGTCCCTGGCGGTCCAGGACGTGCTGAGCAACGTGGCGGGCGGCATGGTGGTGCTCTTTGCCAAGCCCTTCGCCCTGGGGGACTTTGTGTCCATTGGCGACAGCGACGGCACAGTGGAGGAGATCGGGCTGACCCACACCAAGCTGACCACGCCGGACGGCTTGCGGATCATGCTGCCCAACAGCCAGATCTCGGCGGGGAAGATCGTCAACTACACCGTCCTGGGCCGGCGGCGGGTGGTCCACAACATCACCGCCTCCTATGACGACAGCACGGAGGCGGTCCTGGGCGCCCTCCGCAAGGCGGCGGCGCGCACGCCCAACGTGCTGGAGGATCCGGCGCCCCAGGTGGTGCTGACCAAGTACGGCGAGAGCTCCATCGAGTATTCCATCCGCCTGTGGACCCCGGCGGAGTGCTATTGGGATACCTATTTCTATTGCCTGGAGCAGGTCCGCCGCTGCTTCGAGGAGGACGGCGTCACCATGACCTATGATCACCTGAACGTCCACATCGTGGACGCGCCCAAACAGTAATACTTTTTGTTGAAAGAAAAAGTATCAAAAAGAACTTTAACATCGCTCTCAAAGCGTTGCAATCCCTACATTTCTTACACGGTAACGACGTATACTTCTAATGGGAGAATAGTACAAGAGAACCGGGGCGGTATCCAATGATAGAGTTCAAACCCATCCAAATCAGCGACGCGGACCTGCTGTCCCGGTATTACAGCCAGTGTACCTACCGGGTCTGTGAATACTCCGTGGGCGTCAAGCTCATGTGGCGGGACCACTGGCGGCCGGAGTACGCGGAGAGCCACGGGTGCCTGATCGTCCTCAACCACAGCCATCACATGGGGACCATCTTCGACGTCCCTGTACCGCTCCCCGGCGAGGGTGACGTGGACGCCGCGCTGGACGACATCGACGAGTGGTGCCTGGAGCACAGCATATCCCCGGCCTTCGGCATGGTGCCCGTGGAGGAGCGGGAGCGGCTGATGGCCCGGTACCCCTACACCACCGTGGACAACGAGCGCCTCTGGCAGGACTACCTGTACCGGGCGGAGGACCTGCGCGACTTTCCCGGCCGGCACCACGCCGGCCAGCGCAACCACATCCACAAGTTTCGGAAGCTATACCCCGGCGCGGTCTACCGGGATCTGACGCCGGAGGACGCCGGGGCCATCCAGGAATTTTGGCGGAAATACCACTCCGTTTTCCACAAGGCGGACCTGGAGGCCAAGCTGGAGGAGTGCTATGCCAGGAAACTGATGGAGCAGGTGGGACAGCCCTGGGTGAGGGCGGGGGGCATCGAGCTGGATGGAGAGCTCCTGGCCGTCTCCCTGGCGGAGGTCTGCGGTGACACCCTGGTCTGCCACATCGAGAAGGCGTTGACCCAGTACGAGGGCGTCTATCCCACCATGGTCCAGGCTTTCGCTGCAGCCCACAGCCAGGGCCTGACGTGGATCAACCGGGAGGACGACGCCGGGGACCGGGGCCTTCGGACCAGCAAGCTCCAGTACCTGCCCGCCGGGATGGTGGCCAAGGTACGGCTGCGGGCCAGGAATGAGCTGGCATACCTGGACCGGATCCCCCGGCTGCTGACGGAGCGCCTGACGCTGGACAGCCTCCGGGAGGAGGATATCCCCGCCTACGCCCGGCTGTGCATGGATGACGAGCGGAACAAGTGGTGGGGCTACGACTACCGGGAGGACCTGAAGGGGGAGCTGACAGAGGGCTGGTTCCTAGAGGTGGCCCGGCAGGACTTTGCGGACAAGCAGGCGGTCAACTTCGCTGTCCGTCTGGACGGCCGTCTGATCGGCGAGGCGGTGCTGTACCGGTTCGACTGCCGCGGTGGCGCGGAGCTGGGCTGCCGCATCCTGCCGGAGTACGCCGGAAACGGCTACGGCGCGGAGGCGTTCCGCCGGGCGGCGGACTGGAGCCTCTACGAGCTGGGGCTCTACCGGCTGAAAGCCAAATGCTTCCACGAGAACGAGGCGTCCCGGCGGATGCTGTCCTCCTGTATGCGCCCGTCCGGCGAGGACGAGACGTTCCTTTACTTTGAGAAACTGGTCTGAACGGCTGCGGGGGACAGGGACCTGTCCCCCGCAAAAATTTTTCCGAAAAATTGAAATTTGTTATTGACAGACGGGGCCCCTTTTAGTATAATAACCCTTGCCGCGTGGGAAGGAGCCCTTCGGGAGCATAGCTCAGCTGGTTAGAGCACCTGCCTTACAAGCAGGGGGTCACTGGTTCGAGTCCAGTTGTTCCCACCATTCCTGTCCCGGTCACGCATATATGGCCCAGTAGCTCAGTTGGTTAGAGCGCTAGCCTGTCACGCTAGAGGTCGACGGTTCGAGCCCGTTCTGGGTCGCCATGATATGCCTCTGTAGCTCAGTTGGTAGAGCAGAGGACTGAAAATCCTCGTGTCGTTGGTTCGATTCCGACCGGAGGCACCATGAACGACAGATATTGTCGTTCATTTGCGGGCGTAGCTCATCTGGTAGAGCGCCACCTTGCCAAGGTGGAGGTAGCGGGTTCGAGCCCCGTCGCCCGCTCCACAAAAGCTGACAGGAGCAAGAATGTTGCTCCTGTCACTTATATGGCGACATAGCCAAGTGGTAAGGCAAGGGTCTGCAAAACCCTGATTCCCCGGTTCAAATCCGGGTGTCGCCTCCAAAAAGCTGACAGACCGCTTAAAGCGCGGTCTGTCAATTTTTATTATGATATATTGGGATATATGGATCATTAAGAGGCAGGAAACTGGGGGTAAGACAGCAATGGAGCAGAACGATCAGATCCAGCTTTTTGAGGACAAGCGCATCCGCACCGCCTGGGATGCGGAGCGAGAAGAATGGTACTTCTCGGTAGTAGATATCGTTGCGGTGTTGACGGACAGCGTTGACCCTGCGGCATACTGGCGTAAACTGAAACAACGCATGAAAGAGGAAGGAAATGAAACCGTGACAAACTGTCACGGTTTGCGGATGAAGGCCGCAGACGGAAAGCGCCGCATGACCGACGTGGCCGACACGGAGCAGCTCCTGCGTATCATCCAGTCCATCCCGTCACCCAAGGCAGAGCCGTTCAAGCTGTGGCTGGCCCAGGTGGGGCGTGAGCGCATCGAGGAGACAATCGACCCGGAGCTGACCATCGAGCGGGCGCTGGAGACCTATCTGAAGAAGGGGTACACCCAATCAGCGGCTCCAGGCCATCCAGGTGCGGAAGGAGCTCACAGATGAGTGGGATGCCCGGGGCGTCCAAAAAGGGATCGAGTACGCCATTCTGACTGATGAGATATCTCGGGCCTGGTCCGGCATGAGCACCCGGCAGTATAAGGATCTGAAAGGCCTGACCAAGGAGAACCTTCGAGACAACATGACCACGCTGGAGTTGGTGCTCAATATGTTGGCGGAGGCCACCACGACGGAGATATCCAAACAGCGCGCGCCGGAAACATTTTCCGAGAATGGAGAGGTCGCTCGTGCGGGTGGAAAAGTAGCTGGAGATGCCAGAAAAGCAGTTGAGGCTCAGACCGGGGTCCCAGTGATCACGGCCAAAAATGCTGCCCAACTCAACAGGGTAGTGTCCGATATGATAGAGGACGTTGCATTGAACGCAACGCATAACAAACAAGAAGGGCAGTAGTTTTTCTGATATAGTTCATAGTCGATTTATCTCCGTAGAGTATCCATTTTGCGCCATTGGTGTGTAGCCCTTAAGCCATTGCGTCACCGAGACCCAAAGGGCGAGAGCATCAAAAGTGGGGGGCATACACAAAAAGCTGACAGACCGCCAAGGTGTGGTCTGTCAGCTTTTTATGAATGGATATAGCAAAGATTTCCTGAGCCGCAACAGAAGAGTTGCGGCTTGTTTATTGGTCAAAAACTATTACTCCAGCAATAAAATAATATGGTTATCCCTTTGAATCAGCGGGAATAGAAAGAGAAATAGCGACAAGGAGGCGCTCGGGGAGAGCGGCAGGG
>CANQCS010000112.1 GCA_947589745.1 uncultured Oscillospiraceae bacterium | reverse complement strand
CGACAGCTGAGGACCTGCATCCGGCGGCGTGGAGCGCCGGCGGATCAGGCTCCGAAGCAATCGCTCCGCGCAGATAGCGTAAGCTATCTAAGCCCTTGACCCTGTCCTTGACCTTGTCCTTTGACCTTGTCCTTGACCATGGCTTTTTTTGCTTAGGTTTGCTTTCGGAAAAAGCAATTGGTTTTTTTGCTTTCCGAAAAAGCATTTGGTTTTTTGGCTTTCTCCCAAAACCGGCGGGTTTCAATAAAACCCATGGGTTATTGGCAGCCTCATGTGTTCAGGGAAGCTTCGCCTTCCGGGCGCGCACCGAAAGGTCCCTACACCTATAGGCCCCATTTGCCCGAAAGTTGCACGGAGACGTGCAACAAAAAGTGTGAACTTTCTGTAAATTCTCGGAATGTAAAATTTCCGTAAATTTTTATGATACTATTCTCTCATGAAAAGTGCACTTCGTTACCGTGCGGAAAATGTAGGAATCGCAACGCTTTGAGAGCGAGGATAAAGTTCTTTTTGATACTTTTTCTTTCAAGAAAAAGTATGAGACTGTAAACTTTTTGTAAATCTTTGAGAGACAGGAGATGCGCCCATGAAGAAAGCCCTCTGCATCGCCCTGGCCGCCGCGGGAGGCGCGGCGGGGGCGTGGTGCCTGGCCCTGTGTCCCCGGCGGGGACAGCCCGGCTGGGAGAAGCTGGACGGCGTCCGCTTCGCCCACCGGGGCCTCCACGACCTGGAGGCCGGGGTGCCCGAGAACTCCCTCTCCGCCTTCCGGGCCGCGGTGGAACACGGCTTCGGCGCGGAGCTGGACGTCCACCTGATGGCCGACGGCAATCTGGCGGTGGTCCACGACAGCAACCTGAAGCGGGTCTGCGGCCAGGAGGCCGTCATCGAGGACCTGACCTTGGAGGACCTGGACCGCTACCCCCTGCTGGGCAGCGGGGAGACCATCCCCCTGCTGGAGGAGGTGCTGGCCGTCTTCGAGGACAGGACGCCCCTGGTGGTGGAGCTGAAGGCCGCCGGGGACAACGCCGCCGCCCTCACCGAGGCGGCCATGGCCCGGCTGAAGGACTGGCACGGGACCTACTGCGTGGAGTCCTTCCACCCCAACGTGCTGCGGCGGCTCAAGGAGAAGTGGCCGGACGTGATCCGGGGCCAGCTCAGCGAGAACTTTATGGCGGACGGCGGCACGGGCCGGGGCCGCCTGGCGGACTTCGCCATGACCAACCTGCTCACCACCTTCCTCACGAGGCCCGACTTCATCGCCTACAACCACAAGCACCGGTCCAATCTCAACCTCCGGCTGATGAAAAAGCTCTACGGCGTCCACGAGGCGGCCTGGACCGTCCGGGACCGGGAGACCATGGAGCGGCTGGAAAAAGACGGCGCGGCGGTGATCTTCGAGAAGTTCGTGCCGTGAATACCGGGCCATGTGCCTAAAATGCTCTTGCGATACTGGCAGAACGTGGTATAATAGTGCTGGAAAACTATGACCGCCGGACGCGCACGCCGTGTCCGCACTGAAAATATGAAGGGGGTTTTTTCATGCGCGATTATGTCATTCTCACCGACAGCTGCTGCGACTTCTCCCAGGCCATGGTGGAGGAGCTGGGCGTCCAGATCCTCCCCCTGTCCTTCATTATGGAGGGGCAGGAGTACAAGAACTACCCGGACAACCGGGAGATGGACCCCGGCGACTTCTACGCCAGGCTCCGGGGCGGCGCTCTGGGCTCCACCTCCGCCGTCAACGTGGGCACCTACAAGGACGCCATGACGGAGCTGGTCCAGTCCGGCAAGGACGTCCTGTGCATCTGCTTCTCCTCGGGCCTGTCCACCACCTACCAGTCGGCGGTGATCGCCGCCCAGGACGTGCGGAGCGCCAACCCGGGGTGCGGCATCGCGGTGGTCAACAGCCGGGCCGCCTCCCTGGGCCAGGGCCTGCTGGTGTACCTGGCGGTGCAGGAGAAGAACAAGGGCCGCTCCATGGAGGAGGTTCGGGCCTACACCGAGGACCTGAAGGACCACATCTGCCACTGGTTCACCGTGGACGACCTGAACCACCTGAAGCGGGGCGGGCGCGTCTCCACGGCGGCGGCCCTCTTCGGCACCATGCTCCAGATGAAGCCGGTGCTCCACGTGGACAACGCGGGGCGGCTGATCCCCATTACCAACGTCCGTGGCCGCAAGGCGTCCATCAAAGCCCTGGTGGACATGATGGACCAGCTGGTGGAGGACCCCTCCACGGTGTTCATCAGCCACGGCGACTGCCTGGAGGACGCCAAGACCCTGGCGGAGATGGTGAAGGCCAAGTACCCGGTGCAGCGCCTGGAGATCAACTACGTGGGCCCGGTCATCGGCAACCACTCCGGCCCCGGCACCCTGGCCCTGTTCTTCGTCGGCAAACACAAATAATGCGAAAGAGAGACACTGGTATGGCGGCATGGCTGGCCCTGCACATCGACACCGTCCCCCCCGGCCTGGAGTCGGTGGAGCTGATGCTGAGCAACCTGGGCATCGACAGCTTCATGGTGGAGGACGAGGGGGAGTTCCGGGATTTCCTGGAGCAGAACCAACAGTACTGGGACTACGTGGACGAGAGCCTGGACAAGGCCATGACCGGCAAGTGCCGGGTGACCTTCTACGTGGAGAACAACGGCCAGGGCCTCAACACGATGGCCGCCGTCCGCATCGCCCTGGCGGCTTTGAAGCGGGACCACCCGGAGTACGCCCCCCTCATCATGACCGTGGACGGCCTGGAGGAGGCGGACTGGGCCAACAACTGGCGGGCCTACTACAAGCCCATGGAGATCGGGGAGCGGCTGCTGGTCCTGCCGGACTGGGAGCAGGCGGACCCCAAGGGCCGTGTGGTGCTGCGGCTGGACCCGGGCCTGGCTTTCGGCACCGGCAGCCACGCCACCACCCGCATGTGCCTCACCGCCCTGGAGAAGGCGGTGGCGCCCGGTATGAAGGTGCTGGACCTGGGCTGCGGCAGCGGCATCCTGTCCATCGCCGCCCTGCTGCTGGGGGCGGACAGCGCCGCCGCCTGCGATATCGACGACAAGGCGGCGGATATCGCCTACCAGAACGCCGCCCTCAACGGCGTGGGCCGGGACCGGTACACGGTCCTGGCTGGGGACGTGCTGACGGATGAGAAGCTGCTGGAGAAACTGGGCGGCGGGTACGATATCGTGCTGGCCAACATCGTCTCCGACGTGATCCTGGCCCTGGCCCCGGTGGCGGGCCGGTTCCTGAAGCCGGGGGGCCTCTTCATCTGCTCCGGCATCATCGACACCCGGGCGGACGAGCTCCGCGCCGGACTCCAGGCCGCCGGGCTCACCATCCTGGAGGAGCGCAGCTCCGAGGGGTGGTACAGCTTTACGTGCCAGTAGCATAAGACACGCGAGGAGTATCGTATCAAAAAGCCTCGCAGAGTTTCGCCGCCGGAGCGGCGTGAAAGAGAGAGCCTTGCGTGGTTCCCTCCTCGCGGCATAGCCGCTCGGCCTACGCTAAAAATGTGCCACCGGCACATTTTCTTAACGCTGCGGCGTCGGAAAAAACACTTTGCGCGAAGCGTGCGTCGAACTTGTGCGCCTTTGGCGCACAAGCGAGGCGCGTAGCGGAGCGAAAACCCTTGTCCGAAAAGGCCGGAGGCCTTTTTGGACAGCAAAAGGAGGTCCCGCCAATGTCATACGAGCGCGATTTCACCATCGGCCTGCGGGAGACCCAGGATTTCCACCTGTCCCTGGTCCTCCGCCGCTGGTGGAAGGGGGCCATCGGCTTCGGCGTGGTGGGCGTGCTGGTGGTGTGGATGTACCTGTACCGCCTGATCCCGGACAGCCCGCCCGCCGTGGTGGCGGTGGTGGCGGGAATTTTCGGGGTGCTGACGGCGGCGGGGGTCCTGGCGGCCCTGGCCATCACCACCAGGATGAAGGTCCGGGACCAGCTGGGCCGCTCCGGCCAGGGCCCCTACGTCCAGTCCACCCGCATCGACGGCTTCGGCGTCCAGGTCCGGGTGGGGAAGAAGAAGGCCAAGCTGCCTTTCGACCGCCTGCTGCGGGTCCGGGAGACCCGGAAGGCGTTCTATCTCTTCATCGCGGAGGAGCAGGCGTGGCTGCTGCCCAAGGCCCAGATGGAGGATGTGGAGAAGGAGAGCGCCCAGCTCCGCCGCATCTTCCGCGCCGTGGTGGAGAGCCGGAGGCTGGAGCTGAAGAAGAAGTGATATGGGGATAGCCGAAGGCGGCGGGCAAAAGCCCGCCGCCTTTTTATGCGGATCATGTTGTCCTGTAGTAGCGGGTATTTTTCCCCGCGCCCTCCCGCTTCAGCTCGCCGGAGGCCACCAGCTTGCGCAGCGCGCCCTCCACGGAGCTGACGCTGAGGGAGGGACAGAGCTCCCGGATATCCTGCTTTGTGAACCGGCCCACCTTCTCCATAGAGGCCCGCCGGACCGTCTCCAGGGCGGGTAGCCTGGTCTCCACCAGGGCGAACCGGTCCCCGAAGTCCTTGTAGGCGGCGAGGATGGTCCCCAGCAGGTACTTGATGAAGGGGACCACGTCCTCCTTGCCCTCGTGCCAGCCAGTCTGGGCCTGCCGCAGCGCGTCGTAGTAGAGGTCCTTGCTCTTGGCGATCTTCGCCTCCAGGGAGATATACTTCCCCACATAGAAGCCGCTCCGGTACAGGAGCAGCGTGGTCAGCAGACGGCTCATCCTGCCGTTCCCGTCGTTGAACGGATGGATGCAGAGAAAGTCGTGGATGAAGACCGGAATCACGATCAGGGGCTCCACCTCCATATTTCCGATGACCCGGTTGTACTCCTCGCAGATCCTGTCCAGAGCCTCCGGCGTCTCGTAGGGCGCCAGCGGCGTGAACAGGGTCTCCACGTGGCCGTCGGGATAGGCGGCGGTGATGTAGTTCTGCACGTTTTTGGTCCTGCCCGCCATGGGGTTATTCAAATGACTGTACAAGATTTTGTGGAGCTGGAGGATGTAGTTCCGCGTGACCGGGATCACGTCAAAGCTCTCGTGGATCAGGTTTAGCACATCCCGGTACCCCGCGATCTCCTGCTCGTCGCGGTTTCGCGGCGTGGTTTTTTCCCGGATCAGCTGCCGGATGCGCGCGCTGGTGGAGACGATCCCCTCGATGGCGTTGGAGGCCTCGGTGCTCTGCACCTTGGCGATCTCGATGAGTTTCTCCAATTCCTCCGGCCGCTGCTTCAGGTACATCTCCTGTTTCCCGGCCTCCCTGTAGATGGCCGCCACCAGGCCAAGGATCTCGGAATCCCACCGCTGGTCCCTGATTTCGGAATAGTGAAAGCCCCGCATTTCCTCACCCCCCGGATGTTTCCCTTAAAGTATGCCACAAATTAAGGGAAATAGCAATACGGTAAGGGGAAATTCCCGCACACGGCATCCAGGGCCAGGAGAATGCGGAGTGTGCGCATTTTCGTACTGTTTCCCTCCACAAAACCGGCGGCGGGGCTTGGGCCCCGCCGCTCTTATTTCCGGTCCGTCAGCCCCAGCAGGTAGTCCGTGCTGGTGTGATAAAACCGGGCCAACCGGATCAACACATCTGTGGGGATATCCCGCTGGCCGTTCTCGTAGTAGGAGTAGCACACCTGGGTGCACTGCAAATACTCCGCAAGGTCCTGCTGCCGGAGGTCGCTGTCCTCGCGGAGCGCTCTTACCCGTGGATAGTGCGGCATATTAGACTTCCCCCTGGTCCTGGACGCCAGACTGTTCCTCTATGCGAATGGTCTCTTCGATCCGGGCCGTCAGCTCGCTGGGCCTCATATCCAGCGCCAGCGCAATTTTCCAGATCGTCTCGAAATTGGCCTGTTTGTTGCCGTTCTCGATCATCGTCAGATGGGTCCGGGCAATCCCGGCCAGGCCGCTCAGTACCTCCTGAGACAGCCCTTTTTCATTCCGCAGCGCGCGGATCGTCCGGCCCACAGCGGCCTTGTCGAGCTTCAGGGCATCGCCCCCTTCATGATAGCCCCGGCTGCCGTCATTTCCGCTTTTTCCTCAGCGGCGCCGGCCGGTCCGTCAGTCCCGCGATATAGTCGATGGACACGTTGTACAGCTTCGCCAGCCGGATCATGAGCTCAAAAGGCGGCTCCCGCTTGCCCTGCTCATAGTTGGTGTAGGTGGTCTTGTGCATCCCCAGCAGCTCCACCAACTGCGTCTGGGTCAGGTCCGCGTCCTCCCGCAAATCCCTCAGCCGTGGATAGTACGACATAGCCTACTTTCCCCCGGCCTCCAGCGCCAGCAGCTCATTGAGCATCGAGTCCACCAGCGGCAGATATTTGCTGTCCAGCCGGTGCAGCTTGTCCAGCAGCGCCGCGTCCTCGTCTCTGGGCTCCCCGAACAGGACATAGTCCGCCGACAGTCCCAGCAGGCGGCAGATGGCGGTCAGTGTCTTCACCGAGACGCCGGTCCGGCCCCGCTCCACTTCGGCCATATAGGAGACGCTCACGTCCACCAGCTCCGCGAACTGCTCACGAGTGTACCCGGCTTTCTCTCTCGCCTGACGGATGCGTGTGTGCATGACTATCACCTCAAGTGATAGTATGAGTGATAGCTGCGACTTTTAACATCAACTAATATCGGATAAAAAACATCTTGTATTTATTGATATTCCGTGCTATGATGGAAGAAAAAAGGAGGCCCTGCCCATGTCCAATCTTCACGCACAACTCTACGCCTACCTGGTGGGCCAGGTAGACGACACGCTGCAATACCTGTCCCAGGTGCTGACCGAGCGCACCTTCGACTTTGCCCACGTGGATCACGCGGCGGAGATGCTGCGAAACGCCCTCCTGACAGCGGAGGACCGCTACGTCGAGGCCGGGGAGAAGACAAAATAAAAGAGGGGGAAGCAGGACGCTTCCCCCTCTTTTTCAACGCGGCCGGACCGGCCGTTCCTGTCATCCTTGCTGCCCCGGACCGGCGGAGCTTCGTCTATTCCCAATCACGCTTGTCAGAAGTTTCTAAAACATATTCTGTTTATGAATTTAGATCGGATTCCTTATATCCATTATCCTCAAATTTTAGGCTATCTGATTCTTTGTTACCAATAACCCTTAAAAAACAGTTACGCCTGTATCATTTCTATATAATTCAGGGGTTTTGCCAGTACGGGGACGCCGTCGGGATTTCTTCCTGTTTCAAAAACCTTCTTCCAATAATCATAGTTGTTTTTCCCCGAGAAGATAGTTTCTGCAAATTCTCTGTTTTTCCATAATGGAAGTTTAATTAGATTCCTAACAAAATTTGTTATATTGATCCACATTGCTTCATCAAATGGGATCTGAAATTCACAGCCGTCTCCCAAAGGCCTCCCCTTGCTCAAAAGCAGAAATCGGATAAGCTCCTTCAGGTATCCCACCCAGTTTCGCAGAATTTCCTCTTTGGAGATACGATATGCAGCTAAATGATCATCTGTAATATCTGACGCAGTGTTCTTTATTATTCTTTGTTCTATGCGATAGACACCGATCTCCGGTTTGAACTTGTCTATATAAATTTCACTTGCAATGATGTTAAGCAAATGGATTATCTGCCTTTGTTCCACTTCACGAGGATTTTCTCCTTCATCGATTCTATAATTGATAGGAGTCGTCATGATATTTGAACTACTCAAAAGCGTCGATAAGAATGCCTTATCAAAAGCACTGTATGAAATGGGAAGTTCTTTTGCGCGTCCTTCAAAATCGATATATGTTCTTAATTTGTTTTGAGGAGAATGAGTAATTTGGTTTTTAATACTGTTGATTATGAGCGTTTTTAAAGAAGCCTCGCCTCTAAAATAGTCTACCAAATTCTGCTCCGAGAAGCTATAATCATCTTCTTTTAGATTGTGTTCCTTTTGATATTTACGGATCTTATCTTCATAAAGTGTATCATGAAGTTGACGCAGAATCGATCGATCAAATGCGATTTGACGTAAATTGCTCCCTGCATTTGTATTGGTGATAATAAGACGATCTAAATCCGGTTGTATAAACAATCGAATCAGCAGTTTCTTTTGCCCGAGAAGCAGCTGAGCAACAGCCTTGTGCTGACCATCAAATATTTTGATTTTATTACCATCCACTCTCGCAAGTGACAAATGGAGTTGCGGATTCTTCTGATAGAACTCTTTTACAAGCTTATTGATACTACTGTTAATGCCACGGGGATTGATCAGCTCATCGTGAAATATGTATTCGATTGGAAGCTCAATGAAAACTGTCTGTTCGCCGGACAACCCATCGGTAAAAATAGGAACAGAAACTATATCCTCTTTACCCATATCAGGTAGAGCATATTTGAATACACCGTTTTCTACCTTAAAATGCATTTCGTATTTTGACCCGCCAAAATATTCTAAAACATGGCGCAACGAAACAGATTCCGTTTTGCTCTTCCCCAATTTACCAGATGCGATTTCTTGCCTAATATCATCTAATACAGCCAGGGAACGTGCGACTGTCAAATCAGCATCTTTCTTTGATTTGTTGCAGCTTTCATGTGTGAGAGCAAAATTATCTTCTGAATCCTTTCCCTTATTAGCAAGGGGAATAATATGGTCAATATTGGTCGTGTGAATGTCTAGGTCGATGGGCTTTTGACAAATATAGCAGACTCCATGCTGTATCATATGGAGTTTCTTGGTTAAAGCAGTATATTCATCAGAGGATAGACCTCTCAAATAATTTGAATTCATTTTGATATTCCCCTTTAAATGAATAATGAATATGGTCATTTTGTGATCATCGCTAAAGTTGACACCCAGCAGACCCTTGTGCAACAGAGGTCTGCCGGGCGTTTTCAATTACTCCCTCTCGCTCGTCTCTTCAAGCTGGCGGCTGATATCTCTGCCGCCATACATGATACGCACAACGGAGACGGTGTCCTTTTTCAAATCCACCGTGTAAAAAACAAGGTAGTTTTTCACCGGCAGAAAACGCACTCCCCGGCTGTGCCACGGTTCCTCCCTGTACAGGGGGTTCCGCTCCGGCATGGACTCCAGAGACCGGACGGCCGCCATGATCCTGGCGGCCATCTTACGGACGGTATCCGGGACTAGCAGGGAATATGCCATGTACTCGTAGATATCTCTCAGGTCCTGCCGGGCCCTGAACGTGTAGACCACCTTCATACGCCGTAGAGCGTCCTCATTTCGCCCTCGACCTCATCAGCGGAAACGACGCGGCCGGCGGCCACATCGTCCATGCCCTGCTGCATTTCGGCGTCAAACTGTTCCTTCGGCAGGCTGCCGAGCGCGGCGGGAGCCGCGGTGGGCAGCTTCATCTCAAACGGGATACCGCGCTGGAGAACCACCTGCTTCAGAAACATCCCGATTGCGTTTGACATCGGGATCCCGAGCTGATTGAGGATCAGCTCCGCCTGCTCCTTGGTGTCGGGGTCAACGCGGGTGTACACATTCGCTGTTCTGGTTGCCGCTCTTGCCATGGTTCGCACCTCGTTTCCTCGGAAGAATGTAAGGACAGTATACCATGTTTGCTTGCTGAAAGCAAGCTATCAGCAAAAAATTGTCGTGCGATTCCCAAAAGCAAATTCTTCAAGAAAAAGTATCAAAACGCCAAATACAGCTCCATCTCCACCACACTCTCCCCGACCTCGACCTTAGCCAGGTCCAGCATATGTCC
>CANQCS010000111.1 GCA_947589745.1 uncultured Oscillospiraceae bacterium | reverse complement strand
ACATTGGAGAAGGTTGTGGACCGGCTTTGCGACATCATCTGTGATCTATCTGCTGAGACCATTCGCAGCATCACCGCTAGACGCTGGATCGTTGGTTGTTTTAATTAGGGATTAGTATTAAAAACGCATAAGAAATGCCGGACGATACTTTTGCAAAAGCATCGTCCGGCATTGTTTCTAGTATGAAGTTGCAGTGGGGCCTATTGTGATACCTCCCGGTACATGGCGGCGGCGTCCGCCTTGCCCACGTTGTCCTGGACCGCCAGGACCTCCACGGTGAGGGTCCGCTCCCCGAAGCGGATGGCGATGACGTCCCCCACCTTGATCTCGTAGGAAGCCCGGGCGATCTTGCCATTGACCGTGACCCGCTCGTTGTCGCAGGCCTCGTTGGCCACGGTCCGGCGCTTGATGAGCCGGGATACTTTCAGATACTTGTCCAGACGCATGGAACAGTTTCTCCTTTTCTAAAAGCGGGGCGCGAAACGCAGCGCCTCCCTTGTCCCAAAAGACCACGGCCTTTTGGGACAGTTTAGCGGGGCGCGGCCAAGGCCGCGCCCCGTTCCTGTGTGTGCCGTATACTGTTCTTCCATTAGAACAGTATATCGTTACCGTGCGGGAAAGATAGGAATTGCAGTGCTTTGGTAGCGAGGGTAAAGTTCTTTTTGATACTTTTTCTTTCAAGAAAAAGTATTACTTGGCGACGGCGTCCTTGAGCGCCTTGCCCGCCTTGAAAGCGGGGACCTTGGTGGCGGCGATGGGGATCGCCTCCTTGGTCCGGGGGTTGCGGCCCGTGCGGGCCTCGCGCCTCTTCACGCCGAACGTGCCGAAGCCCACCAGGCGGACCTCCTCGCTCTCAGCCAGGGCGGCGGTAATGGTCTCGAAAGCGGCGGTGACCGCGGCTTCAGAATCCTTCTTGGACAGAGAGGTCTTCTCCGCCACAGCGTTGATCAGCTCAGCTTTATTCATAGACGGATCTCCTTTTGATTTCTTTTGTACTCGCCGGGGATATCCCTGATGGATCTGCTTTCCCTAATCTATCATACTTTTTCCTCAGTTGCAAGGATTTTATCCGCAGAGGACACAAAAAGCGGAAAATATGGCAGTTTATTGGGGGAAGCGCCGCCATCAGCGGATGTGGAGCAGGCGGGCCAGGGTGTCCCCCTTGGGCACCATCTGCAGGTCCTCCCGGGTGATCATCCGCAGGGCGATGACCAGCACCAGGTAGACGGCCACGGCGATGCCCACGGCGCCCACGGTGGCCAGGGCCTGCATGGCGTAGCCGCCGGCCAGGACCCGGCTGAGCAGGCCGTAGCTGGCCCAGGCCGACGCGCCCATGATGGCGGAGGCAAGCACCGGCTTGGCGAAGATGCGCAGATACCGGGGCTTCTCCTCCAGCAGGCGGTAGACGATGGCCAGATTGATGAGGGCGATGAGCGCGTAGCAGATGATGGTACCGACAGGCGCGCCCTTGATGTTGATGTCCGGGTTGCCCACCAGGATGAAGTTCACCAGCACCTTCACCACGCCGCCGATGAGGGTGGTGATGATAGGCAGGTGGACCTTGCCGTGGGCCTGCATGATGGAGTTGGTCAGCAGCATCACGCACACGAAGATGGAGGCGATGCCCAGGAGCTGGAGGTGGTAGGTGGCGGCCAGGGCGGTCTCCTGCCGGGCGGGGTACAGCAGCAGCAGGATGGGCCGGGCCAGCACCGACAGCCCCACGCCCGCGGGGATGGCCAGCACGGCGATGAGGCGGAAGCTGGTGGACACCACCCGGTTCACCTCCTGGTGGTCCCGCCGGGTCACCGCCACGGAGATGGCGGGGATCAGGCTCACCGCCACGGCGGGGAGGAAGGAGGAGGGCAGGTTGAAGAGGGTGCTGCTGAAGGTGTACTGCCCGTACAGGGCGGCGGCCACGGTCTCCTCCAGGCCCAGCACGTCCTGGAGCTGGCCCAGGATGACGGACTGGTCGATCATGTTGAGGAGGCTCATGCCCGCCTGGCCGATGGCGATGGGGATGCCCAGCACCAGCAGGCGGCGGATGATGGTGCCGTAGCTCTGGGGGATGTCCGTGCCGCCCAGGATGGGGCCCCGGTTTCGGAAATACTCCCAGCACATGTAGAGCATGGCCAGCACGATACCGGCGCTGACGCCCACGATGGCGCCGGCGGCGCCGATGTCCAGGCCCAGGCCCCGATGGATGAGATACCAGGCCAGGGGCAGGCCGATGACCAGCTTGACGAATGCCTCGATGAATTGGGACACGGCGGTGGGCACCATGTTCTGCCGTCCCTGGGAGAAGCCCCGGAAGGCGCACATGATGGACACGCAGATGACGGAGACGCCCAGGGCCTTGATGGGCCAGTAGGCCAGGGAGTTGTGGAGGATACCGGCCAGCTGCCTCGTAAAGAGGAGCATGACGCCGGTGCCCACGCTGCCGATGAGGGCGAAGACGATCATGGCGCTGCGCAGGCAGCGGCGCATCTGGTTCCGCCGCCCGGTGGCCCCCGCCTCGCTGACCAGCTTGCTGAGGGCCAGGGGCAGGCCCGCCGTGGAGAGGGTCAGCAGGACAGTGTAGATGTTGTAGGCGCTCATGAAGTGGGTGACGCCCTCCTCCCCCAGGATGTTGTTCAGGGGGATCTTATAGAGCGCGCCGCAGATCTTGACGAACACGGTGGAGACGGCCATCACGGTGACGCCGCCCATAAACGACTGTTTCTTTTCCTTGGACATGGATCAACCTCTTTTTGGAATCGGGATGCGGCCTCCGCCGCTCGGTATCAATATATGTGGACAGGGCAAAACCATGCGTCAGCCCTGGCTCAGGGGCTGGCCGCAGTTCCGGCAGTAGACGCTGCCCTCCTCGTTCTCCGCGCCGCAGGCGCCGCACAGCAGGGCGCCGGACAGGATCCGGAGCTGCTGCCTGTGGCCCTCCAGCTCCTCGTAGAGCCCGTCCACGTACTGCAAAATCTCCTGCATATCGTCGCTGTCGGAGGGGTCGCCCTTATGGGTGGCGTAGATCAGCTGCCCGATGGCGCACATCTGCAGGTCGATCTCCTCCTCCAGGTCCCGGATGGCCCGGGTGAGCCGGACCTTCTGGATGTGGTCCTCCGCCTTGGTGCGGAGCTTCTCCGCGGCGGCCTCCGCCGTCTCCGCCGCGTCGAAGGCGGCGTTGCCGGCCTTGTGGCCCAGCTGCTTGATGGAATCCTTGTTGACGGTGATCTTCATACCATCGGCCTCCTTTAGTCATCATAAATGCCGCCGCCGATGAACTCCCGGATCAGGGAGTCGGGGGCAATACAGCTCTCATCCAGGGCCTCGAACTTGGGATAGGCCCCCACCAGATGGCCCACCTCCTCGTAGCGTTCCATGTCCGGGGACAGGTGGAGGTGGTCGAAGAGGGGCTGGGCGAAGGGCCGGACCGCGCTGACCTCATAGGGCAGGGAGCTGTCGAAGACGATGGTGGCGTTGTCCTTGAAAGGGGAGATGTACAGCTTCTCCCCCCGGCGGACGCTGGGCCACATCCGGACGGTGACGTCCGGCTCCCAGGAACGGAACTTGGCGTCCCGGACGGTCCGCCGGGCCAGGCGCATCCAGGTGCCCTTGAAGGCGATCCTGCCGTCCTCATCCACCACGTTGGACCGGGCGGAGATATACACCTTGGCGGCGTTGGGGTTCTTACCGGTGATGATGTCGTTGAGGGCGTGGATGCCCTCGAAGATGGCGATTTCGTCCGCGCCCAGCTTCAGGGGGTGGCTCATGATGGCGGAGCGCATCTGCCGGGCAAACTCGAACTTGGGGATGTGGATGGTCTCGCCGTTGTCCAGCATCTTGAAGTGCCGGTTCAGCAGGTCCATGTCCAGGCAGAAGGGGGACTCGTAGTCGATCTCCCCCTCCCGGTTCCGGGGGGCGGTCTCCGGGTCCACGGTCTGGAAATAGTTGTCCATGGCGATGGCGTGGGACTCAATGCCCATCTCCTCCAGCTTGGCCTCGATTTTCTTGGCGGTAGTGGTTTTGCCGCTGCCGGAGGGACCGGAGAGCAGAACGATCCGGGAGTTTTTGCGATTCTCTGCGATTTTCCGGGCCGCGCTCTCGATCTTCTTGTTGTAGGCCGCGTCGCACTCCTCCACATACCCCTTAGGGTCGGAGCGGATGGCCTCGTTGATCTGCTTGAGGGAATATGCCACTGGAAACACTCCTTTCTTTTTTTGTTCCAAAAAGAAACGCAGTCACTGAGTGGGGACTGGGTGCCGTGGGGCTTCCAGCCCCTCGGGGTCTGGGAGGGGCCTTTCGGCCCCTACTCACCCGGGGTGACTTTTTGTGCGGACAAAAAGTCACCAAAAAACCGCCAGCCCTACGGGCTGGACCCCCTTTATTTCGGGGGAGATTGTGGGTGGGAAGGACCCAGAGAAAGCTTTCATCGGAACTGCCGGTTTGTTTTTCCGTAGTCCGACTGCCGGTTGCTCCGTTCCACTACGCAATTGAGGGCGCGGTGCTTGCCGAAATGTTGACCGGCTGCCTCCTGCTCCGTTCCACTACGCCAGGGATAGATGAATCTATTCGACCGTATACGGAAATCTGTCACGCGCGTAGTAGCACGGAGCGCCAGGACGCAGTTGGTCGATAAATAGCAAACAAATAGGCCCACCAGATGATTTGTCAGCATGGCAGTTGACAGAACAAAGGGGGTCCAGCCCGTAGGGCTGGCGTTTTTTCCGTCCACTTTTTGACGTCAAAAAGTGGACCCAGGGTCAGCAGGGACCGAAGGTCCCTACCATCCCCCGAGGGGCTGGAAGCCCCACGGCACCCTGTCCCCCCTACCGCATGTCCGCGTAAAACGCCCGGAATGCGGCCCGATTGGCCGCGCACTTCTCGGGCCTTTGGATATACTCTTTGGGGTATTTCAGGTTGAACGCCCGCTCGATGCGGTTCCGCTTGGGGTCCACCAGCTTGGTGGACCCGCCGGCCCCCAGGCTCAGGATGGTGTGGAGCTCCTCCATAATATAAATGTTGTACCAGCCTGTTCCGCCGGGGCGGCACCAGCCCACATTCTCAAAGCTACCGGACATATATTTCTGCCGGTAGAGATAGTAGGGAGCGAAGCCCGCCGAGCGCAGCGTGTCGTCAGCATAGTCCAGCATCTCCGCCACCTCCTCCACGGTGGGGATGCGGGTCCCCTCCAGGGTGATGCGGCTGCCCTTCTTGAGGGACAGGGTGTGGACGGTGATGTTGTCGGTGCCGAAGGCGATGACCTCGTCCAGGGTCCGCCGGAAACGCTCCGGCGTGTCCTCCGGCAGGCCCGCGATCAGGTCCATGTTGACGTGGGGGAACCCCTCCCGGGCCACCAGCTCCATGGCGGCGCGGATGTCATCCCCGGTGTGCCGCCGCCCGATGGCGGCCAGGACCCGGTCGTCCATGCTCTGGGGATTGACGCTGAGGCGGTCCACGCCACGGCGGCGCAGCACCGCCAGCTTCTCCGCTGTGATGGTGTCCGGCCGCCCGGCCTCCACGGTGTACTCGACGGTATTGCCCAGGTCAAAGGCGTCGTTGAGCTTCCCCAGCAGGCGGTCCATCTGCTCCGCCGTCAGGGTGGTGGGCGTGCCGCCGCCCATGTAGAAGGATTTGACTTTCAGACCCAGGTCCTTCACCATGTCCGCCGCGCCGTCGATCTCCCGATGGAGGGCCTCCAGGTAGGGCTCCACCAGGTGGAAGGACTTCTCCACGCTGTTGCTGACAAAGCTGCAATAGGCGCAGCGGGTGGGGCAGAAGGGGATGCCCACATAGAGGGAGATCTCCTCCGGCTTCAGGTCCCGTTTGGCATCCTCCGCCGCCAGGGCGGCGTCCAGGCAGAGCCGCCGGCGGCGCGGGGTGACGAAGTAAGTCTCCTCCAGCACCCGGTCCGCCTGCTCCGGGGTCAGGCCCTTCTCCAGCAGCTCCGCGGCCACCTTGGCGGGCCGGATGCCGGAGAGGCTGCCCCAGGCCGGGGCGATGCCGCAGACGAGCTTGGCGGCCCGGAAGAAGCTGAGCCCCAGCGCCCGGCGGCGCTGGCCCTCCCGGGCGTAATCGTCTCCGGAGAGGGGGACCTCCTGGGTGAAGGGCGCGGCCTTTCCGTCCCAGCCCAGCTCAGTGGTGACGGCGCACCGGTCCCCGCAGTCTGCCACGGTGATGATGGCCCAGCGGGCATCGGCGGCCGGGTCCACGGCGCCGTAGACGGGCCGCTCCTCTGGGAACAGAGCCAGCATGCTCTGCTCCACCACATATCGGTGATCGTGTCCTCGCAGTTCCAGCTTCATCGTTCCATTGCCTGCTTCAAATACGGATTGTGTTCCCGCTCATAGTCCAGGGTGGACAGGGGGCCGTGGCCGGGGCAGACCCTGTAGTCGCCCTCCAGCCGACCCAGGCGGGACAGGGAGTTGAGGATATCCCACCAGTCGCCGCCGGGCAGGTCGTACCGCCCGCAGGAGCGGCAGAAGAGGGTGTCGCCGCAGAGCATCACATCCTCCACCAGCAGCACCACGGACCCGGCGGAGTGGCCGGGGGTGTGGAGCACCTGAATCTTCAGGCTCCCCAAATCCAGGGTGTCCCCCTCGCCGTAGGTCCGCTGGTTGTCCCCCAGGTGGGGGAGGAAGTACCGGGGCTCCCGTGTCCCGGCGGGGCAGAGCTCCTTCTCATGGATATAGACCGGGAGGGAGGGATATACGGCCAGGATGGGCGCTATCGCGCCCACGTGGTCGTAGTGGCCGTGGGTCAGAAGAAGCATTTTTAATTCCAGATGGGACTTTTTGACCATGTCCAGAATCTCGCTGGCGTTCCCGCCGGGGTCCACCACGGCGCAGACGCCGGCGGTCTCGTCGCCGATCAAATAGCAATTGGTTTGTAGCGGCCCGGCGGGGATGGTATCGAAAATCATAGCGGGGGACCTCCTTATCTTCTAATCGGGGGGCAGGGGCCTCCGGCCCCTACCGGGCTTGGTAGGGACCTCCGGTCCCTGCGGACCCTGGGTTACTTTTTGTGCAAACAAAAAGTAACCAAAAAATTGCTTAAGGGGCTGGCGCCCCTTAAGAATCCCCGGGGATGACGGTTAAGGGCAGATGGTTGTTGGGACTAGCGGCCAGGGAAAGCATTCATCGGTACTGCTGGCTTGTTTTTTCCGTAGTCCGACTGCTGGTTGCTCCGTTCTACTACGCAATTGACAGATGTTTCTTGTCGGGTCGTATACGAAAATCTATCCTTTGCGTAGTGGAACGGAGCAGGACGCAGTGCATCCCGAGCCGTATAGGGAAATGTATCAATTGCGTAGTGGAACGGAGCAACCGGCAGTTGGACAAAGTAAAAACGACCAGCGCAGCCAATGTTCCGGTTTCGCCGCCCCAAGCGGCGAAACTTGCGCCGCAGCAGGATCTCCTTGGGGACATAGTAGGGTAGCCGCTTCGCCCCTATACACGGGAGCGAGTCCGGTTTAGACAAAACCAGCCGCAGAGGGAGCGCAAAACAAAACAAAAAATAAGGAAAGATTTTTAAGAAAACCATTCCTGGTTTTCTTAAACGTGCTTTTGGTTACTTTTCCCACGGGGGAAAAGTAACCAGGGGGTGCACCCCGCCCGGGGGTGCCTACTGACCCGGTGGGGGCGGAGCCCCCACACCCCCATTTAAAGATCAAATAGTATGGTGACTGGTCCGTCATTGACAGATTCTACTTCCATTTTGGCCCCGAATTCCCCGTGTTCCACGGGGAATCCGTTTTCCCGGCACCGGGCCATGAACCTCTCGTAGAGGGGAATGGCAAGATCCGGCTTCGCCGCGCCGGTGAAGCCCGGCCTCCTTTTGGCGGTGTCCGCAAAAAGAGTAAACTGGGACACCACCAGGATGCTGCCCCCCACCTGGGACAGGTCCAGATTCATCTTGTCGTTTTCATCGGTGAAAATGCGCATATGGCAGATCTTGTCCGCCAGCTTCACGGCGGTCGCCTCCGTGTCCGCCGGGCCTACGCCCAGCAGGACCAGATAGCCCTGGCCGATCTGCCCGTTGACCCGGCCGTCGATGGTCACCGACGCCGAGCGCACCCTTGTCACGACTGCCCGCATAGCTCGTTACCTCAAATTCCTCAACCGGCCGGCCGGTTGACCTTCATCACGCTGGAGATCTGGTTGATCTTCCGCATCACCAGATCCAGCTGCTTGGCGTCGGTGACGGAGAGAACAATGTGGAAAATCGCGAAGCCGTCGGCGGTGGAGTGGGAGTTGAGGCCGGTGACGTTCACCTTGGCGGTGCTCAGCGCCGTGGAGATGTCCACCAGCAGGCCCACCCGGTCCTTGCAGACCACCTCCAGGGAGGTGGAGTAGCTCTCGGTGATGTCGTCGCTCCAGGTCACCTTGATCCAGCGGCCCTGCTCGTTGCTGGTGCGGCGGTTGGGGTCCGCGTTGGGGCAGTCCTGCCGGTGGACCGACACGCCGTAGCCACGGGTGATGAAGCCCACCACCGGGTCCCCTGGCACCGGCGCGCAGCACTTGGAGAACTTCACCAGGCAGTTGGAGAGGCCCTCCACGATGATGCCCTTCTCGCTCTTGACCCGGCGGGGCGGGGCGGCCTTGGCCTCCTGGGCCGCCTTGGCGGCGGCCTCCTGGGCGGCCTTCTCCACGGCGGCGGCCCGGTTCAACTGCAGGACCATGTCCCGCATCCGGCTCACCGCCTTCTGGGAGGTGATGCCGCCGTAGCCGATGGCCGCGTACATGTCGTCCAGGGAGGAGTAGCCCATGCGCTTGAGGACCGCGTCCTTCACCTCGGGCACCGTCACCTGGTTCAGCGCCAGCCCCACGTGCTTCAGCTCCGCCTCGAAGGAGGCCCGGCCCTGGGCGATGTTCTCCTCCTTCCTCTCCCGCTTGAACCACTGGCGGATCTTGTTGCGGGCCTCGCTGCTGCGGGCGATGTTCACCCAGTCCCGGCTGGGGCCGTGGGCGGACTTGGAGGTGTTGATCTCCACAATGTCGCCGTTGTGGAGCTGGTAGTCGAAGCCCACCATCCGGCCGTTGACCTTGGCCCCCACCATGGTGTTGCCCACGGCGGAGTGGATGTTGTAGGCGAAGTCGATGGGCGTGGCCCCGGCGGGCAGGTTGATGACGTCGCCCCGGGGCGTAAACACGAACACCTCGTCGGAGAACATGTCGATCTTGAGGGTGTGGATGAACTCCTCCGCGTCGGCGTCCTCCTGGTTCTCCAGCAGGCGGCGGATCCACTCGTAGGTGCCCTCGCTGCCGGTGCCGGTGATGCCCTGCTTGTATTTCCAGTGGGCCGCCACGCCGTACTCGGCGATGGCGTGCATGTCGTAGGTGCGGATCTGCACCTCAAAGAGGGTGCCGCCCTCGCCGATGACCGTGGTGTGGAGGCTCTGGTACATGTTGGGCTTGGGGGTGGCGATGTAGTCCTTGAACCGGCCCAGGATGGGGCGGTACAGCTCGTGGATGACGCCCAATACGTTGTAGCAGTCGGACACCGTGTCCACGATCACCCGGAAGGCGAAGAGGTCGTAGACCTCCTCCATGGTCTTCTCCTGGGCGTACATCTTGCGGTAGATGCTGTAGGGGTGCTTCACCCGGCCGTAGACCGTGGCGTTCTTGATCCCCAGCTCCGTCAGGCGGTTGGTGATCTGCTCCTGCACCGCGGACATGAACCGGTCGTGCTCGGCGCTGTCCGCCTGGAGGTTCCGCACGATCTCCTCGTAGGCCACCGGGTCCAGGTACTTGAGGGCCAGGTCCTCCAGCTCCCACTTGATCTTCTGCATCCCCAGCCGGTGGGCGATGGGGGCGTAGATCTCCATGACCTCCAGGGACTTCTTCCGCTGGGTGGC
>CANQCS010000110.1 GCA_947589745.1 uncultured Oscillospiraceae bacterium | reverse complement strand
TTCCCCCTGCGCGTATTTGCCGCGGGGAGATCGACGACCGCTGATGGATGGCATCAGTGGTCTTTTTTGTTCTTGAGCAGAATCTCCAGGAAACCGGGATGTATGACGGAGGTGAGCGCAAAATGCAAATTTTGTTTTCTTTCTCCAGAGCAGGCGGGTGAGGAACCCCATTCCCCTGGAACCACATAAGAGCACCAAGCGCGAGAGCGCAGTATCATGTAGTAAATACAAGTAAAGGAGGAACCATTATGAAGCTGCGGAAGAAAATCCACAGGCTGCTGGCCATCGTCCTGGCCCTGAACCTATCGCTGAGCCTGGTCAATGTCACGGCCATGGCGGCGGACGACGGCAGTGACGGTAGCGGCGAGTCCTATACCTGCGGCAAGGTCGAGCACACCCACACGGCCGAGTGCTACGGAGACCCGGTCTTAGTCTGCGGCAAGGAAGCAGGTGAAGGTCACGCCCACACCGAGGCGTGCTACGGTGAAGTCCGTACCTTGATCTGCAACCAGGAGGAAAGCGAGGGTCACGTCCACGGCGACGAGTGCTATCAGGTCACCGAGACCCGCACCCTGACCTGCGGCGAGGAAGAGAGGGACCCCGTCACTCAGGCACAATATGACGAGAACGGGATTCCTAGCGCCGACTTGGAGCCGATCGTGGTCGATCCCGGCCACAAACACGGCGACGAGTGCTACACGGTGGAGACCAGACCAGCCGCGAGCTGATCTGCACAATCCCCGAGGGCGAGGGTAGCTACGCCCACAGCGACGACTGCTACGAGATCAGCACCGGTCTGATCTGCGGACTGGAGGAGAGCGAGGCGCACGAGCACACCAGCGCGTGCTATCAGCTGTTCTGCGGTATGACGGAGCACATCCACGCTGGCGAATGCTATGGCGCCGAGGGCAATCTGATCTGTGAATTGCCCGAGCACACCCACAACGATCAGTGCACCAAGCGGCTGATTTGCGGCCTGGAGGAGCACACCCACACGGATGAGTGCCGCGCCCCCGCCCCTGTGGGCGACGCTCCCCAGAATGACACTGAGATTCCCGGGAACGGGGAGTGCACCTGCGAGAAACATTGCACCGAAGTTCCCACTGATGAAAACGCTTGCGCTGTGTGCAAAGACGGCATTGAGAACTGCAAGGGCTGCACCTGCGAGACCAAGTGCGTAGATACAGGCGAAACGACGTGCCCCAAGTGCGGCGCCGAGGGAGCTGACCTGAACGCCGTGTGCAAGGGCGCGGTGGCGGAGCCGGGCGATGCGGAGACCGCTGGAACCGCGGTATTTATCACTGATTTTTTGACAGCAGCTACGATCAAAGGCACTGACGGGAACGACGTCGTCGACACCCTGAATGTGAACCAAAGCTATACGATCAGCCTGACGTTCAGCGGGAGCGCGGCGGCATTCAGTTCCGGGACTTTGACCTATCAGCTTCCCGATGCCTTTAAGACCTCTTCCGAGACAACCGTCGCCCTCACCGTTGAAGTTGCCGCTGTGACTGCTCTTGCTCCCGCCGACGGCGAAGCGGGCCCCAGCAGTGACATCTGCTCGATTGACGAGAGCGGCAAGCTGACCATCCAACTCACCGAGGCCACCCAGACGAAGATAGCAGCCGCCGAAAGCGCCTCTATCAGTGTTGAGATCAAGGAAGTCACGGTGCAGGCTGGCGACACCGCTGAGGGCAGCGTGTCCCTCGATTTCGGCGGCAATGTTGCCCCGATGAATGTCACCATCACCTCTGAAGCAAGCCCTGGAAATACAACGAGCGTCAGCACCTTTGAGGACTTGCAGAAAGCTATCGAAGACGCGCAGGGCGGCGAAACCATCACCTTGACCGACAATATTACGGTTAATAGGACAATCTCCATTAAGAAGTCCGTAACAATAGACTTGGGCGGGTATACGGTTTCGGTTGCGACTAGCACTGATGGTATCCAGATTAAAGCATCAAACATTGACGTCACCATTGAGAACGGCACAATGAAATTGGCGGAAGACTCTTCCGGAGGCCGTGCACTCTATTTGGATGCTATAACGGTAGACGGAACAACAACAATTTATGAGAGCTCCGACCTGACTATCACTGGCGTTGTCTTTGAAGGGTTCGGCATATCTGGAAGAGCCGGCGCAGCGGTCGATTACAACTCTCCCGATGGTACTCTGACCATCGAAAAATGCCAGTTTAATAACAACACGATCGGTGCCAAAGGAACTGTCTATATATCGGAAGGCACCCTGAATGTTACGGATTGTAGTTTCACCGGAAACAGCATGACCTCCAACGGCGGCGCGATTTACGTTGATGATTCCTGCGACAGCTTTACCTTGGCTGACAGCACCTTCACCAACAACAAAGCAGGCAAGAACGGCGGCGCGGTCTACACCGCGGCACAGGAAGCCAAGATCAGCAACAGCACTTTTGGCAGCAACACTTACGAGGGTGATTACAGCGGCACCACGACTGGCAGTGCCTCTGACGGCAACTACGCGAAAGGCAGCGGTGGCGCAATCTACATCAGCGTCAACGGTGGTAAGGCCTCGATCACCGGCGGGTCCTTCTCTGACAACACTGCCGCTGGGCAGGGCGGCGCAATATATTCCGGCACGTTGGATTTGACGCTTGATGGCGTGACCTTTGTTAAAAATACAGCCCAGCAGGGTGGCGGCGTGGCTGCAAAGATGAGCGGAAGCGTGCCCCCCACCGTCAAAATCTCCGAATGCACCTTCTTCATGAATGAAGCATACTGGGGCGGCGGTCTCCTGACCTCGAATGCCAGTGTTAATCTCACCAGTTCTACTTTCACTGGCAACAAAGCTTGGACAAAGGGCGCGGTTTCCGAGAATGGACTCAAGCCAGACAACGACGACCTCAATACTGCAAAGGGTGGCGGCATCCATATCCGGGCCACCAGCGCCACGGTCGACGTCAAACTGGATGATTTCACGCTTGATCGGAACTATTCCCAATGGTACGGCGGCGGCGTCTACTTCGCCATCCAGGATAAAACCGAAAGCACGCTTTCCGTCGGCTCCGGCATGGTCGTGGGCAACAGTGGGAAATACGGCGGCGGCATCGACTACAGCCGTGAGGATCAGGTCACTCTGGTGCTGAAGAACGTCCTGATCACCGGCAACAGCGCCGGAACGTATGGCGGCGGCGGCGGTATTTGGAGCTGCCCCACCTCTACCACGGAGGTCTACTCCACTCTGGGCGGCGCGATTTACGGCAATACGGCCGATACCGGCTCCGATGAAAGGTATCCGGACACCAAGAAAGACTTGGATCAGGGCGACGACGTCCGCTACAACGGTGCTGACAACCCTGACAAAGCCCAGACCAACGGCAAATCTACCATCACCGGCGCAAGGCTGGTTTCCCATTCCCTAGGCGGCTACGCGCTGGATTGGTACCAGGATGAAGACGGTGCCCGCTACAGCAACGGTACCCACACTCCTGTTGAGACCCGCGTGTTCGAGGGCACGGATCAGGCTTTCGCCGCCCACAGCGAACTGTCCGCCGAGGGCTTGAAGTACGCTGAGGACCATGCTACGCTCATTATCACCGGCAACCGGGCCACCGCCCGCGGCGGCGGCATTGCCTCCAACAGCCCCATCATCATTGGCGAGGACAGAGACAAGTCTCTGACCGTCAACAAGACCTGGGCCGACGGCACCGCTCCTGCTGGCGCTGAGGTCACTGTGAATCTGGTCAACAAGACCATCGGCAACGCGGTCGTGGATTCCGTGGTCCTGAGCGAGGCCAACGGCTGGTCCTACACTTTCACCGATCTGCCTGCCTACGACGAAAACGGCGAGTTTACCTACACCGTGGAAGAAGTTGCCTACTCCGGCTACACCGCATCCTATACCACCAACGAGGACGGCTCCATCACCATCACCAACGCGCAGAACCAGCCCGGTCCCTCCTACACCTCCCTCTCTGTGAACAAGGTGTGGAAGAACGAGGGCCACGAGGACCAGCAGCCTGACAGCATCAAGGTCCAGTTGAACCGGGACGGCAAGCCCTACGGCGACCCCGTCACGCTGAACGAGAGCAATGGCTGGAGCCACAGGTGGAGCTCCCTGAACGACGACTACACGTGGACCGTCGAGGAGGTGGATGTCCCCGAGGGCTACACCGCCGAGGTGACCGGCAGCGGCACGAGCTACATCATCACAAACACCTACGGCAGCCCCCTCGGCGCTCTGACCATCACAAAGACCGTCTCGGGCGGCAGCAGCGAGATTGCAGAGAAGGAGTACACCTTCACCGTCGACGGTCCCAACGGCTACAGCGAGACCGTGACCCTCAAGGACGGTGAGAGCGAGACCCTGCGGAACCTGGATCCCGGCACCTACACCGTCACCGAGGCCGACGCCAGCATTGACGGCTGGAAGTGGACCGTCAGCGGCGAGGGCGACGTCACGGTGGAGGCCGACAAGACCGCCAATGTCACCGTCACCAACACCTACGAAAAGAATCTCGGCTCCCTCCAGATCAGCAAGCAGGTCGTGGGCGGCGGCAGCGAGACCAACGGCAAGACCTACACCTTTGACGTCACCGGCCCCGATGGCTACAGCGAGAGCGTGACCGTCAGCGGCGGCGGCAGCGCCCTTCTCAACAACCTGAAGCCCGGCGACTACACCGTCACCGAGCGTGACGCGGAGATCCCGGGCTACACCCTGGCTGTCACCAGCGAGGGCAGCGCCACGGTGGAGGCAGGAGAAAAGGCCGAGTTCACCGTGACCAACACCTACACCGAGATCGAGGGCTCCCTCCAGATCACCAAGAACATCGTGGGCGGCGGTGTGGCCGCGGCCATCCAGACCTACGTGTTCGACGTGACCGGCCCGAACGGCTACAGCGAGACCGTGTCCATCACCGGCGCGGGCACCGCGACGCTGGAGGACCTGGCTCCCGGCGAGTACACCATCACCGAGCGCGACGCGGAGATCCCGGGCTACACCCTGGAGGTCACCGGCGACACCACCGCGGTTGTGACCAACGACGGCAACACCGCCCAGGCCGCCGTGACTAACACTTACACCCCCGAGACCGGGTCTCTGACCATCAGCAAGCGCGTGGTGGGCGGCGGCGTATCCGCGCAGGTGCGGACCTACACCTTCCTGGTGACCGGCCCGAACGGCTATAGCCAGACCGTGACCGTCAACGGCGCGGGCAGCGTGACCCTGGAGGATCTGCTCCCCGGTGAGTACAACGTGGAGGAGCTGAATGCCAGCATCATCGGCTGGAGCTGGTCGGCGAGCGGGCAAGGCGCTGTGACAGTGGAAGCCGGACAGAGCAGCGCGCTGGCCATCACCAACACCTACGACACACCGGATGAGCCTGATGAACCGGATAACCCGCCTCCGGAGAATCCGCCGGACAATCCCCCAGACAATCCGCCGGATACTCCTCCTGAGACTGATATCCCGGACATCACGCCTCCGACCACGGACATTCCTGATATGGACATTCCGACAACGGATATTCCCGATGTGACGCCTCCGACGACGGACATTCCCGATACGGACACTCCGACCACGGACATTCCTGATACGGAGCCCCCGACGACGGATATCCCGGACGAGGAACCCCCTCTGGAGGAGATTCCCGATGAGGAACCGCCGCTGGAAGAGATCCCGGACGAGGAGCCCCCGCTGACGGAGATCCCGGACGAGGACGTCCCGATGGACGATGTACCCCAGACCGGCGACAAGAGTAAGAAGGGTCTGTGGATGCTGATGGCCATTCTCTCCATGATCGGTATGGCTTTCTCCTCCAAGAAGGACAACGAGGCCGGAGATCAGTAATTGAAACACAGCACAGGGGGACAGCCTGATACGGGCTGTCCCCTGTTTTGCTTTGTTGTGGAGGCATTCTCCTCCCCCGCGATGTTTCTTCCCCGACGGCCCTATCCCGCCATCCAAAAGCGGCAACCTGCCGGTTGCTGCCCTGACAAAGCCCTCTTGCAGTCACCAAATCCTCTGAAACCGCTGAATCCATTGGCGGCTTCACCAAGATTGAGCTCTGCACCCTGGTGAGCACGGATATGCTAAACGGATATCCTGGCAGATAAATACCGGATTTTTCAGCGGGTTTTACGCGGAACAGGAATGAATATATTGAAGCAGCACACGATAATTTCAAAATCGCATATGCCCTCAATTGCGTAGTGGAACGGAGCAACCGGCAGTCGGACAACGGAAAAACGAGGATGCACCCCCGATGAATGCTTCCCCTGGCCCCTAGTCCCAACATCCATCTGCCCTTAACGTCCCTCCAAACGGCAGGGATCCTTAAGGGGGCGCGAGCCCCCTTAAGCGCACTTTTGGGTACTTTTCCTGCGAGGGAAAAGTACCCCAGGGAGGGCAGGGGGCCCCGCCCCCTCCCAATCCCGGTGGGGGCGGAGCCCCCTACCGCCCATCTTAAGGGAATCTTAATAAACTTCCCCCTTTAACCTTAATCTTTCCTATGGTACAATAGCAAAAAGAAAGGTGGGAGCGCATCACTATGCCGAATATCCTGATCTGCGACGACGAGCGGGACATCGTCTCCGCTCTGAAAATTTATCTGGGAAACAGCGATTACACCCTCTTCGAGGCCTACACGGGCCGGGAGGCCCTGGAGATCGTAAAGAAAAACACCATCCATCTCATCCTCATGGACATCATGATGCCGGAGATGGACGGCATCTCCGCCACCGTGAAGCTGCGGGAGGAGACCAACATCCCCATCATCCTCCTCACCGCCAAGAGCGAGGACACCGACAAGGTCCTGGGCCTCAACGTGGGGGCCGACGACTACATCACTAAGCCCTTCAACCCCATCGAGGTCCAGGCCCGGGTCCGGTCCCAGCTCCGGCGGTACACCACCTTGGGCGGCATGGAGCGGGAGCCCAAGAAGCTGGTCATCGGCGGCATCGTCCTGGACGACGAGGCCAAGACCGTTTCCGTGGACGGCGAGGACGTGTACCTGACCCCCATCGAGTACAACATCCTCCTGCTGCTGATGCGGCACCCGGGGCGGGTGTACTCCTCCGCCCAGATCTATGAGTTGGTGTGGAACGAGCCCGCCTACGGCTCGGAGAGCTCGGTGGCGGTCCACATCCGGCACCTGCGGGAGAAGCTGGAGATCAACCCCTCGGAGCCCCGGTATCTGAAGGTGGTCTGGGGCCTGGGCTACAAAATGGAGGGCAAGCCATGACGACCGATCTGCGGTCCAACATCTGGGCCAAGTGTATCGCCACGGTCCTGGTCCTGGCCCTGTCGCTGGGGTGCGCGGCGGGGGTCCTGGTCCTGGCCCTGCTGGCGGACGGCTGGGGTACGGCGGACAGCTACGAGGAGGACCAGCTCTTTGACGAGACCATGCGGTCGGCCATGTACTGCGCCTACGACTACATGGGCAACGACAGCTCCTATGTGGCCCGGGTCTACAGCGGGTTCTCCGCCAGGGCCTACCGGGGGGACCCGGCGGACGGGCAGGAATTCTGGACCATGGGCGCCCCGCCCAGGGACGGCGACAGCGCCTACATCCGCCGGGAGATGACAAAGCCGGTGGATGACACCGACAGAGGACAGGCGGAGGACACGGACATCGGGTACTGCACCATCGTGGGCTACTACCGCTGGGAGGACGTGAAGCAGGGCAGCGTCTTTGAGAACACCGCCAAGATCTTCCGGACCATCCACCAGATTCGCTCCCCCTCCTTGCTGATCGTCCTTCTCGTCCTCATGGGCGGGTGCGCCCTGGCGCTGGTGATCTTCCTCTGCTGCGCCTCCGGACACCGGAAGGGCCGGGAGGGCGTCGTCCCCAACCTCTATGACCGCATCCCCCTGGATGTGCTGTGCGTGGCGGTGCCCATCGGCGTGGTGCTGTGCGGTATCCTGGTGTCCGACGTGGGCTATCGCCTGGGTTACGGCCTTTTCCATTTCACGGGCTATGAGTTCTCGCTGATGCTGGCGGCGGTGGCGGCGGGGTTCTTGGGCATCGTGATCCTGGTCCTCTCCTCTCTGCTGACCCTCTGCACCCGGTTCAAGCTGGGCAAGTGGTGGCGGAACTCGGTCTGCTGGTGGGTCCTGAGCCTGTGCTGGCGGGTCCTCCAGTGGGTGGGTAAAAAGTGGAAGCGGTTCCGCCGCGGGATGGGGGAGTTCTTCCGGTCCCTGCCCATGACCTGGCGGACGGTGGCGGTGACCGGCGGGGTCTTCGCCCTCCACGGCATCCTGGTGATCCTGCTGCTGGCCTTCCGCTATGACGTGGAGATCCCCCTGTTCTTCGGCTTCCTGATCTTCCTCATGGACCTGGCCCTCATCATCGGGTCCGGGGCGGTGGCGCTCCAGCTGAGCAAGGTCAAGGACCTGGGCGCGGCCCTGGCCGCCGGGGACCTGGAGGCCAAGCTGGACACCCAGAAGCTGCTGCCGGACCTCCGCACCCACGCGGAGCACCTGAACGCCATCGGCGTGGGCATGAACAAGGCGGTGGAGCAGCGGATGAAGTCGGAGCGCCTCAAGACCGAGCTCATCACCAACGTGTCCCACGACATCAAGACCCCCCTGACCAGCATCATCAACTACGTGGACCTGCTGAAAAAGGAGGAGCTGACGGGCACGGCGGCGGAGTATCTGGCGGTGCTGGACCGGCAGTCCCGGCGGCTGAAGAAGCTGACGGAGGACCTGGTGGAGGCTAGCAAGGCGTCCACGGGGAACATGGCGGTCCATCTGGAGGCCATCAACGTCAACGAGCTGGTCCACCAGGCCATCGCGGACTACGACCAGAAGCTGTCCGCCGGGCGGCTGGAGGTCATCATCAACAGCTACGAGGGCAACCTGTCGGCCATGGCGGACGGCCGCCTGCTTTGGCGGGTGCTGGACAACCTGCTGGGGAACATCTGCAAGTACGCCATGGCGGGCACGCGGGTGTATGTGGACCTGGGGGTCCGGGAGAACCGGGTGTTCCTGTCGCTGAAGAACATCTCCCGGGACCCGCTGAACGTCAGCGCGGACGAGCTGATGGAGCGGTTCGTCCGGGGCGACGCCTCCCGCCACACGGAGGGCAGCGGCCTGGGCCTGAACATCGCCAAGAGCCTGATGGACCTGATGCACGGGACATTTTCTCTCAGCGTGGACGGGGACCTCTTCAAGGCGGAGATGACGCTGCCGTCCCCGACGGCAGCAGGCGCAGGGGCGTATGCCCCTGCCGGCCCCTTTGCTGCGGGGACGCCCGCGGAGGCGGCGGCGGCCTTCCCTGCGGGAACGCCTGCGGCGGAGACGGCGGCTATTCCCGCAGGAAAGCCCGCGCCGCCGCCGTTCATTGACGCGGTGTGGAAAAGGGTAAAAGCAAAATCTAATCGTTAGATAAAACGGGAGGGGCCTCCGGCCCCTCCCACCTCTTATTCTGCCTTTCAGTGCCTGACGGCACCCCGGGGTACTTTTCCCCCGTGGGAAAAGTACCCAAAAGCACGTTTAAGAAAACCGAGGTTTTCTTAAAAATCTTTCCTCATTTTTTGTTTTGTTTTGCGCTCCCCCTTGGGCTGGTTTTTCCTAAACCGCGCCGGGTCCCGTGTATGGGGCGAAGCGGCTACCCTAGTATGTCCTCAAGGAGAGTGAAGCGCTGGTGCGGGGGCTCATTGGGTGCGTTGGTCGGTTTTTACGTAATCCGACTGCGTCCTGCTCCGTTCCACTACGCACAGGACAGATTCCCGTATACGGCCTGACAAGAAACATCTATCAATTGCGTAGTGGAACGGAGCAACCAGCAGTAGGACTACAGAAAAACAGAGGGCAGTCCCGATGAATGCATTCTCTGGGTACTTCTCAGAACAATGTGTCCTTAATGAATTTAAAGAGGTCCAGCCCTACGGGCTGGCGGCTTTTTGGTTACTTTTTGTCCGCACAAAAAGTAACCCAGGGTGCGCG
>CANQCS010000109.1 GCA_947589745.1 uncultured Oscillospiraceae bacterium | reverse complement strand
ATGGAGGTGAACACCTCGCTCCAGCTCATGGCGGTGGGGTTGGCGCCCAGGGCGTTGAAGAACTCCATGTAGATGGCAGAGCCGGGCACACGGAGCTTCAGACCATCCAGGTCCTCCGGCTTAGTCACTGGCCGCTTGCTGTTGGTCAGCTGGCGGAAACCGTTGTGGAAGGAGCCCAGGTAGGTGATGCCCTTGGAGGCCAAGGTCTCCGCGTAGAACTGGCCGCCGGTGGTATCGATGACCTTCCGGGCCTGCTCATAGGACGTGAACGCCCAGGGGATGTTGGCCACGGAGATCTTGGGCGCCAGGCCCGCCAGCACCGACGTGGCGTAGGCCCCCAGATCCGTGCCGCCCACGGCCACATACTCAATGCCCTTGGTGGCGTTGCCGCCGGCCAGGGTGTCGTTGGGGAATACGTTGATGACCACCGTGCCGCCGGACCGCTCCGCCACCAGCTCAGCGAAGTGGTTGGCCACCAGGGAGTCGATCTGGGTGTCCGTGCCGTTGACCGCCAGGGACAGGTCCCACTTGACGTCCACCCCATTCCCGCTGCCGCCGCAGCCCGTCAGAGCCGCCGCCAGCAGCGCCGCAAGGAAGAAAGCCAGGATGCGATTGCTGTGTTTCACTTGCATTACCTCCATCAGTTGTTCTCCACATCTCTCATTGTTTCATCGCTCAGTCAATGTAGGATGTTGTATGTATAATATAGGGATTTAGAATATTTGTCAATATCCTGCTTTCCTCTTTTGAAAAAATTGGTGGCATGCACTATTTTCCGAGCTGTATTTTGGTGATTCTGCTGGATATGCGGGCAGCATAGCTAAAGAAAGAGGACCGGTATGAGATGCGGATACCTTTGCATCTCATACCGACCCCTTCACTTTTTGCACTAAAGAGTGTCAACTCATAATTGTATAACCAAATTGTAAATGGCGATAGAATTCTTCATTTGCAAGATAAGGGAAGGCATCCAGATCACAACACTGTTGGCCTATGATATCGCTCACCTCTACCCAAAAGAATATGCCCTGGGGCTGACTGCTTTGAAGACAGTATAGAACCGCTGCGGGCGAACGTCCTTTAAGGACTTTCATACATCGGCGAAGACCCCGACTCTGAGCACAAGCCTGGAACTGAGTTTTCTGGGAATGTGTCTGTGGAGTCCTGGGAGTTGATGTTTGAATCATTCTCTGTTGTTTGAAAAGCGGGAGTGGAGGTGTTGGAGACAGATAAGGGAGTCGGTGAGTTATGAGTAGAGGGATGGGGAGAATCGACGAGTGGGTGCGGTCTGCGCTCAGGCACGCCCCTGGCATCCAGACAGAAGCACGCACCAAGTCCCCGCGCACCACACATCGGCCCATGTACCTGGGCTCAGTAACTCGCCTCTTTGGAGGGATGGGCGAGAAGATAGGAGGGACGGGGCCTGCGCCATTTTCTGAGTTGTCTCGGAAATGAGGCAGTCCCGAAACCACAGGGGCACTCGGTCGTTGTGTTCCCGAGACTGCAAGGTGTTTGCCTTCATTCGGTGTCGCTTTGCAGCCTCCGCTATGCCGCCCCGTCTGTGCTTTTAGTCTTTAAAGGCTTTTAGCATAAGCAGAGCCCCCCTGACATTTGACGTAGCCGTTTTAGAAAAATGCTGAGAAGACAGTAGCTTCCGAGAATACCCTCCCCTTCTCTAGGCAGACCCGAAATGCATCCTACAATGGCCATGATCTGACACCGATATGGGTTTGCCTTTTCCATGGCATCTGTACCTGTTGCGCGACAGTTTGCAGTTTCGATAGTGCAGATGCAATGCGGCGTCGCTTAAGATAAGACATTTGGGCAGTAAAGTACTCGATACATATTTCTCGCTGCACTTACATATATTTTTGATGTTGCGCGGATGTATCTCTTTCAAGTAATTCCCGACTTGGTGTTGATAATTTCAGAGAAATCAGATATACTTTATCCAGTAAACAGGTTGTGGATGCTTGTGGGGCCCGCAATCGGAGGAGTCCCTGCGGGGGCTCTTTTTTACTTAGAAGAGTAGAGAGTGCGTCAGATGGCAGAATTTTTCAATAGCATGGGGAATCCCCGTGCGCACTTGATGTTTGGACGGGCGCACCGATAGCCTCAGAAATCGGTACGTCTTTCTCCTGAAATGCGAAATCAATTTGTTTCTATTTATTGACAATAAGGCTGATTTTGTTTATAATAAAAGACATAAGTAATGAGGGAAGGTGGTGTACACGATTGGGACGAAAGAAGGTTACCGTGCTTCCACAGACACAGATGATTTTGGAGCAGCTTGGAGAGCAGATCAAGACAGCTCGATTAAGACGGCATTTGTCTACTAAATTAGTCGCGCAAAGAGCAGGCGTCAGCAGAGCCACGGTATGGAATGTTGAAAAGGGCAATCCCGCAGTCGCCATCGGATTCTATGCTGTCGTGCTGCATGCTCTGAACAATTTGGATAAAGACCTTTTGCTTGTCGCAAAGGATGACGATTTGGGGCGCAAACTTCAGGATCTTGAATTGACCACACACAGGAGAGTATCGCGAGGCGGAGGAGAATAACTGTGGCATCAAATCAGAAAGTGATCTATATTTATGAAAATTTCTTTTCCCGTGAGCCAAACTTCCTGGGAACTCTTTTTGTGGTGAATGTTCGAGGTCGTGAAAATTACTCTTTTGAGTACGATCCTGAATGGCTAAAGGTAAGTCGAGGCTATACGTATATCGATCCAGATCTTCAACTGTATGCCGGGCGGCAGTATCCCACTGGGGGCAAAAGCATGTTTGGCCTGTTTGCTGATTCTACTCCGGATCGATGGGGCCGTTTGCTCATGACGCGCAGGGAAAGGATATTGGCAGAACGAGAAGGCCGCAAACCGCGGAAACTACTTGATAGCGATTTCCTGATAGGTGTATATGATGAAACTCGTATGGGAGCCATCCGGTTCAAGCTGGATAAGGATGGCCCGTTCCTCTCTGATGATTCGGAAACACCTACTCCTCCTTGGACCAGTTTAAGGACCCTGGAAGAAGCCGCCCGCCAATTTGAAAATGACGAATCCGGACTCGAATCGAAATGGATCGAACAGTTGATCAAGCCGGGTTCCTCCCTAGGCGGTGCTCGGCCAAAGGCGACCGTTCTGGACCCAGTCGGAAGCCTGTGGATTGCCAAATTTCCGTCCAAGCATGACGATACCAATGTCGGTGCGTGGGAAAAGGTCACTCACGACCTCGCGAGACTTTGCGGTTTGAATGTTCCCGAATCCAAACTGGCAAACTTCTCAAAATATGGAAGCACATTCCTTGTCCGCAGATTCGACCGAAACGGTAGTGACCGAGTCCATTTCGCGTCAGCCATGACGATGCTCAATAAGATGGATGGTGCTTCGGCTGCAGACGGCTCCAGTTATCTCGACTTGGTATCGTTCATCAGATCCTACGGAGCCGCTCCTAAACAGGATTTGGTCGAGTTGTGGAAGAGGATCGTATTCAACATGGCGGTGTCCAATACGGATGACCATATGCGGAACCATGGGTTTATCCTGAAAAAGGACGGGTGGCACCTTTCCCCTCTGTACGATGTAAACCCTGTGCCGGAAGGGGATGAGTTGTCCCTTTGCGTGAACATGGATGATGCGACGATATCGCTGGATCTTGCGTTTGAGATCGCGCCGTTCTGCGAGATCAACAAGAAAGATGCATCAGCCATGGCAGCCGATATCCTGAAAACTGTCCGGGAAAACTGGAGCCGGCTGGCTTCTGAATGTGGGCTGAGCCGTGCCGCTCAGGAATATATGCGTCCGGCTTTCTCCATGGCACTCGAATAGGGAATGCCTGAGTACGCGTCCCCATATCTGATCTCCATCTAACAGTGGAGATCTTTATCATCGCTCTTTTGAAAACAAGAGTAGCAAATGAAATTATTCCCCGACTTGTATTAGAAAGACTCCGGCCGAATCACATCGGACGGAGTCATTTTAATGGTGTCCCTGTGCTGTTGGCCTGTTCCAGTGCCTCTGCAACTTTTTTAAGCCACTGCGTGATAGGGATACCTTGCGGGCAGTTCCGTTCACATGCGCGGCAGCGGATGCAGTCTGATGCTTTCCCGTTGTTCCGGGCAAGAGAGGCATATACCGGCTCCATCTTCCAGCCCTCTGCGGGGAAGCGGCTGTACGCATTATAAATGCGGAAGTAGTCGGGGATGGCGATCTCTTTCGGACATTGTTTTACGCAGTAGCGGCATTCGGTACATGGAATGGCGGTGTTTCTTGATATGATATCCCTGGCCTTTTCCAGAAGGATAGATTCCTCCGGGGACAACGGGGCCATATCCCGCATATTGTCCCGGACCTGTTCCAGAGTCGCCGCATCTCCGTGGTAGGAAAAGCCGATCTTTCCGATCCGCCCATCTGCCTTCAGCCTCTCCAGAAATCCAAATTCATTGAATCTCTCCGCAATGGCATAGTTGGCCCGGTTGAGCCAGTGGAGCAGGTACACGTCAAAGAAGTCCACGCCGCAGCGGTCACACTGCTCCAGGAAGTACCGCTCGCAGTCCTCATGGCGCCGCACCATCCATCCGGGCAGCTTGTCGGCAATCTGAAAGCTGGCGCGGGGATGGCGCTCTACTACGGCCTGTTTCAGGGCCGTCTCGCTCATTCCGTCCAGATAGGTGTATGCGGTGTCGAAGTAAGTGCCGCCGCTGGAAAGGAATCGGTCCACCATCCTCTCCAAAAGAGGCAGATCAATGTCCCTGTTCCGAGTCTGCGGCAGCCGCAGAAAGCCAAATCCAAGTTTATTCATCCCTCTTCCCCCAATGTCCAAAGGTACATTTGCAGTATAGCAAATGACGGAGTATCTTTCAAGTACACGCAGATGTGGTATCTTGAGGCGATAACTCCCGCATCCAGATATGGCTTTTCAGGCAGTGCAGCAGTACGATGGATCTTTCCGGAGAGTTGATTTCTCCTGTTTCCCATGATACAATGCCAAATATACAGGACAGTGAACGGTTTCCTTGTTATCTGGGACCGAGAGACCCTCGGACAGCGTTACCGGTCGGGGAACTCGGCCTATCAGGGTTGAAGGCTTTTTCGGCATCCTGATTATTACAGAGGGGAGTGAGTCCCATGAAAAACAAGCAAAGCTATCAGTGGAATGAAATGACGATGGGGACCTGCTATTATCCCGAGCACTGGGACAAGGCACTCTGGGCCAGGGATCTGGATCGGATGAAGGAGATTGGGATATCCACCATCCGTATCGGCGAGTTTGCCTGGAGCAAGATCGAGCCGGAGGAGGGCCGCTTCACCTTTGCATTTTTCGATGAGTTCCTGGACCTCTGCGTCGAGAAGGGCATGAAGGTCATCTTCGGTACGCCCACCGCCACCCCGCCCGCATGGCTGACGGAGAAGTACCCCGAGGTGCTCAACTGCAATCACGACGGCAGGCCGTACTATCACGGCGGCAGGCGTCATTATAATTACAACTCCCTGATCTATCAGCACCTCTCCGCACGGATCGTGGAACAGGAGGCATCCCGTTACGCGCCCCATCCCGCCGTCGTGGGCTGGCAGATCGACAACGAGCTCAACTGTGAGATCGGCGAATTTTATTCCAAGGCGGACTCCGATGCGTTCCGGCTCTGGGCCAGAGATACATACGACACACTGGACGCATTGAATGAGGCATGGGGCACTGCTTTCTGGAACCAGACTTATACCGCCTGGGATCAGATCTACGTTCCGCGCCCCGGCAACCCCGGCGGCGTGAACCCACATATGTATCTGGACTATTACCGCTTCATCTCAGACAGTGCTATCCGCTATTGCAAGATGCAGGCGGATATCATCCGCAAGTACAAAAAGCCGGGGGATTTTATCACGACCAACGGGAAGTTCCGGAATCTGGACAATCACAGGATGGCCCGGGAACAGCTGGATGTCTTCACCTACGACAACTATCCCAACTTTGCCCATGGGGTGGATGATACTGTCCGACCAAACCTGCTGGACCGGCACTGGGCGAAGAACCTCACGGAGGTCCGGTCCGTCTGCCCCCACTTTGGCTTTATGGAGCAGCAGGCGGGCGCCGGTTCCTGGGTGTCCAGGATGCTGGCACCGTCGCCCCGCCCCGGTCAGATGAGCCTCTGGGCCATGATGAGTGTAGCTCACGGCTCGGACTTTGTGTCCTTCTTCCGCTGGCGTACCTGCGTCATGGGAACGGAGATCTATTGGCACGGGATATTGGATTATGATGACCGGGACAACCGCAGGGTGGCGGAGCTGAAAGATTTTTACAAAAAGCTGAAGGCCCTCGATCCCGTATGCGGCGCAGAATACACTGCCGCTTTCGGACTGCTGAAGGACTACGACAACGACTGGGACACCAATGTGGACAGCTGGCACCGCCGTTTCCTGGAGCACAGCGAAGAGGAAATCTTTGTGGCCGCTGAGGTGAACCATACTCCCTACAACATCATTAATATCCGGGATGACTCCTCTGTGGAGGAGCTGGCCCCGTATCCGGTCCTGTTCTATCCGCATCCCACTCTCATTAACGAGGCAAGAGTGGCGGTGCTCCGCGCCTATGTGGAGCAGGGAGGCACTCTGATCCTGGGCTGCCGCTCCGGATACAAGGACATGACCGGCCGCTGTGTGATGATGCCACAGCCGGGGCTGCTCCAGGCCCTTACCGGCTCCAATGTGACGGACTTCACCTTCACCAGCCCCGAAGAGGAGCCTGTCTGGGCGGACTGGGATGGCCAAAAGCTGGAGACGCCCATCTTTAACGACATCCTGACCCCATTGGAGGGCACAAGGGTGCTGGCCTCCTACGCCAACAACTACTATGCCGGTGCTGCTGCGTTGACCGAGCGTCGGGTGGACAAGGGTAGGGTGCTGCATCTGGGGAGCACATTCTCCAGGGAGAACGTTCGCCAACTTCTGGCCTACATCGGCGTGCTGGAGCCCTTTGCCGGTCTGGTGGACGCCCCCGAGACGGTGGATGTCATCCAGCGGGAGAAAGACGGCAGGCGATTCCTCTTCCTGCTGAACTATCTGCCCCAGGCGGCTGAGATCACCCTTAAACAGCCGGGTATCCTGCTCTACACCGGAGAGAGGGTGGAGGGCAGCTACTCCATCCCCGCCTACGGCACCGCCGTTTTTGAGGTGTGAGTCTGAAAATAGACGTCTTTTCGCAACGAGTCATAGTTATTACACCCGCCGGGGACGGTCACAATCTCTAAGGCGTTGTGTTTGAAAACGGGCGCGGAGATTTCGCCACTTTCTTCAAAATTCCCTGGAATGATGAGCAGCGCGGTATGGGGCATCGTAGCCTGCAATAGTATTATTTAATTTTCTGTAATTTTTTAAAGATTAAATGTTTGAAGAAGGCGTCAGAATGCAACATTTTCACATTTATGACTCTTTAAGTCGCCATTCATCCTCCAAGCAAGCTTGGAGGTTTTCTGGCGCTCATCCGAATTATAACCCGATTGCGAGATTTTCCCTGATGCGTCCCCAGTGCCGCGATAGGACCGACGCAAGGCGGCAAAGATTCAAAAAGATGTCCTTCAAACGCACTCCGCTATATCCGCCGGTGAGCCGGCCGGGGGAAGGCTTCAATGAACACCTTCAGATAAAATACAAGAGAGCTGCCGGGCAGCTCTCTTGTATTTTACTTTAGGATCACGGCGCAAGCTCCGAAACTTCACGGCGAAGGCCGTCGTATTCTGCGTATCCGAAGCACTTAGGCCGACCATCCTTATGGGTTCCGATATCGGGGTAGATCTGGAACCGTTCATCGGAGCGGAAAACAATGCGCAGATCCATCCGTCCCGAATGAGCACCGGAGACGGTGAGGTCGCTCTCGATGGTCGTTTCTCCCGGCCTGAACATATTGTCCGGGGCCTTGACACGAAGCCAGCCGTCATAGACGGTCTCCCCGTCCTCGCTGAAATGGTCGTATCTCGTCTCCCAAGCGCCGCCCTCTACCGGCAGATTTTGGACTGTCCCGGTTTTACCCCTGACGGTTAGGGGGAAAGTCAAGTTGTCCTGCCGGAAGATCGCAGAGACAGGCTCGGAGTAGGGGATCTCCCCGCTGTCCGGCGTCTTCTGGGCAGGGATCGGTGCGGAGGGATCAATGTCAATGAGATGGCACACCTGGAGCCGACACTGCACATTGCCCTCGCACAGCCGTGTCCGCTCGTTCCACAGGGCCTTCGTGCTGTCCGGATGCCAGCTCATGGGGGAATAATACACCCATTTATCCTCCGGATCGCTGAGATCTACGCCCATATATCCGCGGCCTTCCTTCATAGACCGCTCCACATTGATGAGCGCCGGTCCGATGTTGCCGTGTCTGTGAGAGCGGACGCCCGCGATAGCATACTGATACAGCACATTCAGATACTTTCCGCGGGTGACCAGGTCTCCGCTCAGGGGGATGACACCAAGCACGCCTGCATCTGTCGCCGGGGAGAAACGAGGAGACATGCAGATGGCGTACACCTCGTTAGGGGAGAAAATAGCCGTCTCCTCATAGCCCAGGGTATCCGTGATGAAAGCCACGTCCTCACTATCCAGAGCCTGAAGGCAGCTTTCACTGATGCTCCTGCCGCCTCCGGCCAGGGTAATAGACCTGCCTCCCCGCACAAACTGCTTGACCTCGCCGCCGCGCTGTGTTTTCTGTAAGTAGCAGCCCGGAGACTGAGGATCCGGCTCCATCCCATTGACAGTGCTGATGATGCGCACGTCTGAGATCATGTAGTCATTTTCACGCCGACCAAGCTTTCCCAGGAAGTTAAAAGCTCCAGTGCCGGTGAGGGATGAGAAGCAGACGTGCTCGTTATCTGGCGCGATGATCGGCTCGGACCAGCGCATGAAGATGCCGGGGATCTGGCTGACCTCTTGGGGGAAGACTACATCGACCAGTTTGGAGCTTGTGCAGCTGTCCAGATCCGGTGTGCATTCCAGCACATAATCTCCCAGCAGGACGCGCTTGTTGTCGGCATAGCACATCCAGCGGATGCCGTTGGCGCCACGCTTTTGGGGAATGTCGCCGTCAAACAATTCGCAGATGCCGGTGCCATCGTCCTCCACGGTAAAGACGCGATACCAGTCCTTTCCCTTTTCAGGCTCCCGGACTGCTACCAGCACCCGCCCGGAATAGGTATAGGTGCCGATCACATCGGAGCCCAAGCCCTCCGGCAGGGGGACGGTCGTCACTTCTACGCGGCCGAATTCAGTGTTGTCAATGATCATGTTTTTCTCCTTTCACGAGTGCCTTCTCACAGGCTCTCTCCGTTCGTTTCAATGATCTGCTTATACTGCCAGGCGGAGTCCTTGATGGTTCGGACCTGCGTTCGATAGTCCACATAAATGAGGCCAAACCGCTTATCGTAGCCTGAAGCCCACTCAAAATTATCCGTCAGAGCCCAATATTGATAACCCAGGATGGGATAACCTTCGTCCGCGGCCTGTTTCAGGCTTCTCAGATAACGGCGAAGGAAATCTGTCCTCTGCGGATCGTGGACTTTTCCGTCCTCCATGACAAAGTCGGTGTTTGCCATGCCATTTTCCGTGATAAAAACAGGAAGATGATATCGCTCATAGTGGAGCCGCACAGACCAGTACATGACCTCCGGCGTGATCGGCCAGGAGAAAGCGGTTCTCGGCATGCCGGGGTAAACTGCGGGGTTGCGCCCGTTCACTTCGCTGTAGTTCCTGGACTGATATACGTTATATCCGTAGAAGTCCAGCGGCTGACAGATCGTCTTCATATCTTCATCGCTGATATACGGCTTCAGTTCGTCCGGGAGCCTGCCAAGTACGATAGGATCCATCCACCAGGCCGCGCCTTCCGCCCCTGGCATGACAGCAAACGTGGCGTCATAGGCTTTCCGGATATCTCCTTCCGTCTCAGACGCGGGCGTATAGACCGGGCCGGTGGGGGCCATGCCGATCTTCGGCGGCGTTTTTGCCGTGGCG
>CANQCS010000108.1 GCA_947589745.1 uncultured Oscillospiraceae bacterium | reverse complement strand
AGCGGCGCGGGCGGCCTGGATGTGAGCTGGGGCGTGAAGCTGGGCAATAAGCCCGTGACGCTGGACAGCAACACCGGGTTCCTCTCCAACGACGGCGGCACCCTGGCCCTCTTTTCCGAGGGGAACCATACCATCCGCGCCACTGTCCGGGACGATGCCGGCAACCTCAACAGCGCCTTTGCCAACGTGACCGTGACCAACACCGCCCCCGTGATCGACAGCTTCACCGCCAACGCCACCCGCAACATGAAGGATGGCCGCTTCTACGCTGATCTCGCCGCCTCCTGTTCCGACCCGGACGGTGATGCTGTGCATCTGGAGTGGAGCAGCGAGTATCAGGCGGACGGCTACTACGAGGTGGGGACCCACACCATCCGCGTCCGCGCTGTGGACGAGTGGGGCGCGGCCTCCGCGTGGGAGTCCCGGACCATCGAGTTCATCAACAGCGCCCCGGTCATCACGTCCTTTACCGCTGATGTGACACGCCAGACCAACGGCAAGAATTTCTACGCCACGCTGGATGTCCAGACCAGTGACCCGGACGGCGACACGGTGACACTGGAGTGGGGCGGCGACTACGATCCCTCCGGCTGGTACTCCCGTTCCAGCAGCCACACCGTCCGTGTCCGGGCGGTGGACCAGTACGGCGCGGCCTCGCCCTGGCAGGAGAAGACCATCGAGTTTGTGAACCAGGCCCCCTCCAAGCCGGTGATCACCAAGACGCCCTCCAACGGTGTCATCAAGCCCAGCGAGACCGTCACCATCACCGCCTCCTCTACCGACCCGGAGGGCGACGCCATCACCTACGAGTGGGATGGCCGCGACGCGGAGTCTGCCACTTACAGCAACGGCAAGCACATCGTCAAGTGCAGGGCTGTGGACGCCTACGGCGCTGCTTCGCCCTGGTCCGCCATCGTGTTCTTTGTCATGGATGAGAGCGGCGGCGGCATGACCCTGACCACCGCCAACTCCTATATCGAGGAGCCCGGCCTGAGCTTTGAGGCGGACGGCGAGACCTACTACGGCTACATCACCGAATACACCTTTGATGTCCCCTCCGTCAGCGGTCACTACGGCAGCGACTACGGCAAGATCGAGGCGTATAACATCCTGACCGGCGACTGGGAGCAGATCGCCTACAAGACCACCAGCAACGGCGTCACCCTCTCCGGCAAGCTCCCCACCGGCACCTACACGCAGATGCGGTTCTACTACTACACGAACCACGACTGCATGTACAACAAGAGCAATATCACCTATTCCATCGTGTATGATTTTTGATCCGCATCTTGATCGCGTATGGACCGCTCTAATGATCCGCAGCCGCTCAATGCGGCTGTGGACCATCCCGAAGTTCTGTATTCACTGTTAAATCGTCACATCATCTGACTTCAGACACGGCAGCAATGTTTGATCCAATTCAAAATCATTACAACAAAATTTGAAAGGAGAGCATTTGAAATGCGGAAAAGAAACCTGTGGCCGCGTATCCTGACGTGGCTTCTGGTCCTGTGCCTGGCGGTGGGCGTCCTGCCCCTCCAGGCCATGGCCATCTCCCCAGACGATGACCCCTCCACTTGGCCCGCGCCGGATTCTCACTACACGGCGCAGGACAAAAACCCTGTGTACCTCTACCTGGATTACAGCGACAAGGACAACGGCGGTATCCGTGCCTCCCACATGTGTACCCCCGGGGCCACGCTTACAAGAGATATTGTCAAGGCTACCTCCACCACCGGCGGCCATGTCAAGTACACCTGCGATATCTGCGGAAGCTGGGCACAGATAGACGTCCCGGCCCTGACTAACGACGCCTTTACTCTGGACCCCGCCTATCAGAGCGTGATCGACAACGGCGTGGAGTTCAGCGGCCAGCCCTATACGGTCGTTTACGACGTGAACGCGGCCTACCACCGCTACATGGGCAAGGAACTGACAAATCATGTGGCCGTCACCTCCGCCGGCACCTACTCGCTCTACACCACTGTCACCAGTGACATCTATGACGTAAAGCTGCTTACCCCGGACCGGCTGGTCGTCCATCCCAAGGCCGTGCCCTGGGAGCCGGACTTTGAGGACAAGGTCTACGACGGCACGAACCTCCTGGACAGCCTCTCCGTCAGCTACCAGGACGTGTCCGGGAACTCCGTCCCCCTGTCCCTGACCGCCTGTCAGGTCAAGGTGGCGGACGGGATGCTGAAAGCGGATACCGCCTCTCCCGTCACCCGTGCCATCGCTGCGGGCCCCTACGCTGTCGCCGCTCCGATGGAGGACAAAAACTACCAGTGGCAGGACGATGACGGCAGTAAGTATACCACCATCTATAAGCTGGTGTGGGTCCTGCCCTCCACCAACACCATCTATGTGGGCGACACCGCCAACGACGTGGTGTTCACCACCGGCAGCAGCGTCTATCCCTCCGCCTACAAGTGGACAACGGATACCAGCTACTCCGGCTTTGACTCCAGCAAGCCCGGCACCACCAACGTGCGCGTCACGGTCTCCAAGTCCGGCACCGGTTACAGCCAGGTGCTGGTCCCGGTGACCGTCAAGGCCCGTCCCGTCCTGGGCGCGGAGGAAGTAGTCCGCTCCGCCCTCATGGGGACCCCGTTCAACAGCTTGAACCTTCCCGCCACCGTCACCGTCACCGCCGGTGGCGGCAGCAGCATCAAGTCTGTCCCCGGTGTCCCTGTCACCTGGAGCAGCGCGGGCTATGACCCCAACACGGCCACGCAGACCATCACCGGCACTCTTGACGTGAGCCGGTTCCCCCAGCTCAGTAACGAGAACGTGCCCACCGTCACCGCCACCATCCACCTGTCCTATGCCAGCGTGGAGGCCCCTGAGATCAGCGGCTACACCAAGACCTATGACGGGAAGGCCACCCCGCTCCCCACGCCGTCCCTGCCCGCCGGGATCAAGTCCGTGGCCATCTCCTATAAGGGCACCAGCAACAGCGGCCGCCCTTACAGCAGCGCCACGCCGCCCACCAATGCCGGCACTTACACCGCCACCGTGTCCTATGTGATGGAGCAGGGCTATCCCCAGCTCTCCAGCGCCACGGTGAGCTACACGATCAACAAGGCCCTGCAGACCTGCGAAGCCCCCACTCTGGCCAGCGCCACCACCAGCTCCCTGACCCTGAACGCGGTGGATAACGCCGAGTACAGCAGGGACGGGAGAGTCTGGCAGGACAGCCCCGTGTTCCGAAATCTGGACCCCGGCGCCACCTACACCCTCTACCAGCGGCTGAAGGCCACCGAGGACGGCAACTATGAGGCATCTGACAGCGCCTCCGCCCAGTTCTCCACCGAGTACACCACCGTGGACCCCGGCGATCTGAACTTCAAGCCCCAGTCCTACCCCTACACCGGCAACCCCATTGCCTATCAGGTCCCCACGGTCCCCCATGTCACCAAGGTCACCGTCACCTACACCGTTGGCGGACAGGACACCACCACGCCGCCCACCAACGCGGGGACCTATCCCGTCAGCGTCAGCTTCACCATGCAGGCGGGCACCGCGCAGCTGGAGCCCGTGACCTCCAGCCTGACCATCACCAAGATCAGCCAGAACGCCCCCGCTGCCCCCAGGGCCAGCAGCACCGGCACCAACAGCATCACCATCGCCGCCATCCCCGGCGCGGTCTTCTCCATCGACGGCGGCCAGCACTGGCAGAGCGGCACCCTCTTTGAGAATCTAACGCCGGACACCGGCTACACCATCCAGGCCAAGTACCCGGAGGACCAGAATCACTATGAGAGCCCGGTGTCTTCCTCTGTCATCCGCACGAACCGGAAGAACACCTCCGCCGCTGTGGTGGAGTCCGCCGTTTACACCTACGACGGCACCCCCAAATCTCTGGTGGCCGACGCGCCTCTGGGCTGTACCCAGGTGGTGCAGACCTTCACCGGCACCAACGGCACCTCCTACGGCCCCACCACCACGCCGCCCACTGACCCCGGCACTTACCGCGTCAAGGTGAGCTATACCATGGAGGCGGGCTATGAGGAAGTGCAGCCCCAGTACGCCAACCTGACCATCAACAAGGCCACCCCGCCCGTGCCTCCCGCCCCTGTGGTGGTGGGCGTCACCGACCACTCCATCACCATCCAGGTGGAGGACGGCATGGCCTACTCCATCGACGGCGGCCACACCTGGCAGACCAGCGACACCTTCGGCGGGCTGGACCGCGACACCACCTATGAGATCAAGGTCAAGGCGGTGGAGACCCCCTGCTACAAGGAGCTGGAAGGTCCCTCCACCATGCAGGCCACCGACAAAACTCTGGTGCTGCTGGAGAAGTTCACCGACCAGACGGTGGAGTACACCGGCCACGCGCAGACCTACACGCTCCCCAAGGGCGTTGCCGGCCTTGCCTCTATGACTGTCACCGGCTATGACGGCATCGCCCAGCCCCCGGTCAACGTGGGCGACTACAAGGTGAACATCGACTTCGTGGCGGCGGAGGGCTACAAGCTCCCCGGCCAGCTCCCCACGCCGGTGCTCCACATCATCCGGCCCTCCGGCGAGGCCGGTATGGTCCGGCCTGTGCTGGCGGATGAGACGGTGACCTACACCGGCGCGCCCCAGCGGTATCACGGCGCGGACAACATCGCGGGGATCGCCTCCGTGTCCCTGGTCTACACCGGGATCGACGGGACCCAGTACGATGAGACCTCCACCACGCCCACCAACGCCGGCACTTATCATGTGACCGCCTACTTCTCCGCCGACGGCAACCACATCCTGGCGGACGGCGAATATACCGCCACGCTGACGATCCGGAAGGCCGCCCAGGACACCCCCATGGCGGCGCTGGAGGACAGCACCGCCCACAGCCTGACCGCCTCCGCTGTCCCCGGCGCGGAGTACAGCATTGACGGCGGCCAGACCTGGCAGGACAGCAACATCTTCACCGGCCTGGACGCCAACAAAAGCTACACCATCCTGGTGCGGATGAAGGAGGACGAAAACCATCGCCCGTCCGGTACGCGGCCCGTTGCCGGCCGGACCACTGAAGCGCCGGTAGACCCGCTGAGCCAGGAGATGCCCGCGTATCACACCGTCTACAACGGCAGCGCCCAGCCCTATCCCTATACGGACCTGCTGACCGGGCTGGAGGGCGTCAAGAGCGTGAGCGTCATGTACGTCGGCACTATGGCCAGCGGCAAGCCCTATGAGAGCGCCGATGCCCCTGTCAACGCCGGGACCTACAAGGTGCGCTTCTACCTCACCGCCGAGGACAACTACGATCTGAGCGCGGAGCAGGTCTACGCGGATATGACCATCAGCAAGGCCCCGCAGACCATGGACGCCGCGCCCACCATCACCCGCCGCACAACCGCTACCATTGTTCTGGAGACCGTCCCCGGCGCGGAGTACAGCATCGACGGCGGCCAGACCTGGCAGGACAGCAGCATCTTTACCGGCCTGGACCCCGACACCGCTTATACCTTTACCCAGCGGCTGAAGGAAACGGACAACCTCTACGCATCCGAGAGCAAGACCGTGGAGGGCCGGACCCTGGCCGATACCGGGCTGAAGTATGACGTTGACTTCAGGAATGAAGTCATCCTCTATGACCCCGACGTGGTGGAGATGGCCAACGACTACCAGATGGAGGACGGTCTGCCCAATGGCGGCACCGTCATTCCTGGCAGCACCGTCTACGCCCGGCTGGTGGACGATGGGACCGGTAAGGCCGGGCCTGTGGAGATGGGGGTCCTGCCGGAGCGTCCCGCAGCCCCGGATGTCAAGGTCAACACCACCGAGATAACGATGAACACCACCACGGAGATGGAGTATTCCGACGACGGCGGCATAACATGGCGGCCCTGTGAGGATGACCAGTCCGTGGAGGACTATCAGGGCCAGACCCTGCTGGTGCGGATCGCCGCCACCGATCACTCCTTCCGCAGCGAAGCCACCGAGGTCCATATCCCCACCCGCGCGGCGAAGCCCTCCGTTTCTTTGAATACCGCCAAGGAGACGCTGAACACCACCGACGGCATGGACTACTCCACCGACGGCGGCAAGACTTGGACCCAGTGTACCGGCCCCCTGGACGTGTCCGGCATGACCGGCGATACTGTCCTGGTCCGCGACCACGGCGATGAGGACCATTTCCCCAGCGACCCCGTGGAGGTGGATATCCCCGAGCGCCGGGACGCCCCCAAGGTGGAGGTGGACAGCGCCGCCCAGACCGTCAGCTCCGACAAGGGCACCGAGTGGTCCGCTGACGGCGGCAAGACCTGGAACAGCCTGACCCAGCCTCTGAGCACCGAGGAACACAAGGGCCAGACTCTATTGTTTCGCTATCCCTGCACCAACGCTGACTTCGCCAGCCGGAGCGTGACCGTGGTGATCTCCCGGCACCCCGGCGCTCCTGTCCTGGTCCTTGACACGGAAAAGGAGACGCTGAGCACCACCACCGACATGGAGTACAGCACCGACGGCGGCAAGACGTGGCATCCCTGCACCGACCCGCTGGACGTGTCCGATCTGGCCGGCAAGGATGTGATGGTCCGCTACCCCGGCACCGGCGACAGCCCGCCCAGTGAGACTGTCACCGTGACCATCCCCGCCCGCCGCGGCGCGCCCAACGTCGGCCACACCGATGAGACGCGCCGGGGCCGCAATGATGGCACCCTGACCAAGACGGACAAGACCATGGAGTACCGGCTGTCCGGCGGCGAGTGGAAGGGCATCTGCGGCAGCACCGTCCGGGGCCTCGCTCCTGGAACCTATGAGGTGCGCTACGCGGCTACGGCCACCGAGATGGCGTCCGCCATTCAGACCGTCACTATTGGGACCGGCAACGGCAGCGGGACCGGCAACGGCAGCGGGACCGGCAACGGCAGCGGGACCGGCAGCGGCTTCGGCTCCGGCTCCGGCAACGGTTCTCTGTTGGCCCTGCTGAATACCACCGACCACATCGCCTACATCACCGGCCGGACTAAGACCCAGGCCGCACCCGAGGCCAACATCACGCGGGCTGAGGTCGCTATGATGCTCTACCGCCTGCTGACCGGCGAGGCCCGGTCCATCTACGGCACCAGCATCAACCGCTTCTCCGACGTGCCCCGGAACGCCTGGTACGCCACGGCGGTGTCCACGCTGACCAACATCGGCATCATCAACGGCTATCCCAACGGCAAGTTCGGTCCCAATGACCTCATCACCCGCGGCGAGGTGGCCGCCATCCTTTCCCGCTTCTTCGATGTGAACGAGGACTCCGTGAAGGACCACTTCTCCGACATCGCTGGGAGCTGGGCCAGGGACTCCATCAATCTCGCCGCCGACCATGGGCTGGTCAACGGTTTCCCGGACGGCACCTTCCGTCCCGGCCAGCGCATCACCCGCGCGGAGGTCATCGCCATGGTCAACCGCATCCTGGGCCGCAGCGCCTCCGCCGGTACTGTCCTGCGGGGCTACAAGACCTTTGAGGACGTGCGCTCCGGCGTGTGGTACTACTGGGATGTGATCGAGGCGTCCAACACCCACGATTTCACCATGAGCGGCTCCACCGAGGTGTGGACCGCGCTGGGATAAGCGCCGGAGAGTGCGATCCGCCGCCCCGGAGAGACTTCTGTTTCTCCGGGGCCTTTTTTATTTTTGGGAAAGGAGGCTCTTTGACAACAAAACAGCAAAACACCGGCAGCTTGCACGCCATCTCGCTATCCGGCGGGAAGGACAGTACGGCTATGGTCCTGCTGATGATCGAGAGGGGTATGCCCATCGACTGTGTGATCTCAGCTGATACCGGTATGGAGTTCCCGGAGATGTACGCGCATCTCAAAAAGCTGGATGATCACCTGTTTCGGGAGCGGGGCATCCACATCACCACCCTGCGGCATCCACGGGGCTTTGAATGGCTGATGTTCGAGGAAAAGAAGCAAAAGCCGCGCAGTCTGGAGAACCGTGCTAGATTGGGCATCACGCCCTACGGCAACGGCTGGCCCGGTATTCGGGTCCGATGGTGTACCGGCGAATTGAAAACTCACCTCATCAACAAGGAGGTCAACCGACTCAAGCAGGAGAAAAACGCCATCCACTACGTCGGCATAGCGGCGGATGAGGCTTGGCGGTGTAAGAACGACCGCTATCCTCTGGTGGAATGGGGGATCACCGAGGCTCAGGCTTTGCGGATCTGCTATGACCGCGGCTTTGACTTTGGGGGACTGTATGAGATCTATCACCGCGCCTCCTGCTGGTGCTGCCCTTTTCAACGCATGGATGAGCTGCGAAAACTCCGCCAACACCACCCGGAGCTGTGGACGCGGCTGATGGAACTGGACAACAGGGCCAGACAGCAGTTCGGCCCCGGCCCGCTGGGACAATTCAAATCGAATTGGAGCGTCGCCCGTTTGGAGGAACGCTTTGCCGGAGAGGAGCGTGCCAGCGGCACATGAAAAAACTCCTTCACAGGCTGGTGGTCCCGCCTTAGCGCCGCCCCTTATCTATTCCAAAACAGAAAGGAGTACGACGACCATTGACTACGAAATGAAGCGTCCTCTGATCGAGCGGCTGGACAAGAGCCTGCTGGACCACGCCGTGGCAGCGGGGACCAAGGACGGCGGCCCCGACATCCTGGACGTGTATAAGCTGCAAGCCCTGACGGAGATCCACTACTACCTGAAGGTGGAGCACGACTTCAGCGCCGCCGAGGTCAAGGCCCTAATGCAGTTCCAGGACCCGCTGGAAGTGGCGGAGGCGTGTTGGGAGGAACACGACCCGGAATACGGCTTTTCCATCTGTGACCTGCTGGATGAGATCCACGCGGATGAGATGTTCCCGTTGGTGGACCCGGCAGGCCATGAACTGGAACAGGAGCGGCTGATCCGTGAGGTGAAGGCGGTCCTGGACCAGAACATGACCGACTACCACAACTCCCTGCTGGTCATGGACAGGGCCGAGATCATCCACAAGTGCGGAGAGATCGCCGCCATGCAGGACGCGCACGACTTTATGAAGAACTCCTATATTTTTGAGCCAGGGGACGCGGAAGCTCTGCTCAAAATGGAAGATCCGCTGAGGTTCGTTGCGGACCTGTGGCCCGGAGAAGCCAGTGAGCTGTTCGATATGGGCAGCCATGTGGGTGATGCCATCGAGGACGCGAAGAAAACCATGGCGGAGAAAGAGCGGGCAGCCAGACCGGGACCGGCTCCCAGTGCGGAGAAGCCCTCCATTCGGGTCCAACTGCGGGAGGCGGAGCGGACGGCCAGCCAACGTCCGGCCCAGGAGAGCCGGTCCAAGCCGGACAAGTCCAGATGATCTGCCCCATTCTATGTGAAGGAGGTCCTGACCATGCAGGATGAAGTGCGGGACAAGTCCGTAGCGTTGGCCATCAAGGTGGGCAAGACCGGCGGCAAGTTGACCGCCGACCTTCTGAAATGGGCCATGCGCCGGTATCTGGACCGGTCCCGCAACCCTATCCACCACGGGAAGCAGTCTGTAAAGCAGCTTGTCAGGCAGGGCGCTGGGGTCCAGAACATTGAGATCACCGGCCAGAACATCAAGTCCTTTGAGCGTGTGGCCCGTAAGTACGGCGTGGACTTCGCGCTGAAAAAGGACCCCTCCCAGGGCAAGTATCTGGTGTTTTTCAAGGCGAGGGACGCGGACGCCATTACCGCCGCGTTCTCCGAGTATGCGGGTAAGACCGTCACCCGGAGCAAGAAGCCCTCTGTGCGCTCCCAGCTCGCGGAGTTCAAGGAGATGGTGAAGAACATGGTCCAGGAAAAAGCGAAGGACCGGCAGAGAGGCGGGGTCGAGCTGTGAGATTTGATGTAAAGAAGTTCCTGCTCCTGAATTTCCCGTATGTGTTCATGTTCTGGTTTTTCGATAAGATCGGCCAGAGGTTCCGGCTAGCCCCCGGCGCGGATGAACTGGACCGGCTGATGAGCGCCATCTCCGGCCTGGGGACAGTGATCTCCCAGGACCCATTGCCCAGCTTTCACCCCCGCGATCTCCTGGTGGGCGCTTTGGGCACGGCAGTCATCTGGGCGGCGGTCTATGTCAAGAAGAAAAACGCCAAGAAATTCCGGCACGGAGTCGAATACGGCAGCGCACGCTGGGGCAATGCCGAGGACATCAAGCCCTTTATCGACCCCAAGTTCGACCAGAACATCCTGCTGACGCAGACGGAGCG
>CANQCS010000107.1 GCA_947589745.1 uncultured Oscillospiraceae bacterium | reverse complement strand
CCAACCTTATTCTACCACGGGGTGATTACTATGGACCTTCTTTTGCCCAAGTGTCCAACTTCATTTTACAATCAACCCAAGTATTTAAGATAAATAAGATCCACAATCTTATCTGCCGTAGATATGAGCGAGCCCTCAAGATCATCATGATATTCCACGGTTCCATGCTCACCAAATTTACCGATTTTAACATAACTGCCGACCTGCACAATACTCGGATCACCATAAAACAACAGCACGGCTGAACGTTTCAGCTTACCGTTCGATAAAAGTTTCAGCTTGGAAAGTAATTCCTCATTTGAAATATTAAGTTCAGCCTCCGTCATCCGCTTGCTGCGAAGTGCTTCTCTCCTAAAAATCTTAAAGCTTTCATCATCCAGATCGTCCACTGTAATATTATCGACGGTGACGTCTTCCCAGCGAAAACCGGTTTTCTGCATAATAAACTCCGTCAGCGCAATTCCAGTCAGCTGCTGCCTGGTGGCGCCGCTTCGGTAATGGAACTCTCCGTGATAGCTGACAGGAAATGCACTTGGTCTAATTTTAATTTCCAAATAGTCCTTCCCATCTTTCGTATGTTTATTCACATCGGCAACAATACCCAGTCCTGACTGAATCTTGTTTGGAATATCCTCCATCAACTTCTTTATATCTTTCACTCCGACCACTTTGCCGTTATCAGCAACGCCAATATAAATAGTACCGCCCTGAGCATTGGCAAAACCGCATACCCATTTCAGATATTCATCGCGCCAGGATTCTTTATACTCGATGCTTTGGCTTTCCACCATAAGCAGCCTCCTTTTTAAACTGTACCACGCTTCATAGCTTTTCTATCAGGCATTTGTACCGATGCTCCGCCTAAACGTATCGAGTTCGATACGTTTAACATTATAGGACATGAAACCTCTCAAAGTCGCGAATTACAGTATTTTTATTTTTGTCCCAACTACATTATAGCGAATGTAAATACAATCGTCAATATGCAAAGATGATTTTCCCGAAACTTTCCCGAAAAAGGGGAGAGCGCCCTTCTTCAGAACACTCTCCCCAACGGAACTAAGCCGCATCTGCTACTACTCTGTCGGCTTGTGGATTTGTTGCCTCCGGCAAGGGCAGTTCAATCTCACCACTGTATTTCTCTATCATCAAGGCAAGGAAATCCACGCAGCGGTCAAAATACATCTGCTGTCTCAAAAGCAGTTTTTCCTCGTTCCGATATTCAGATTTCTTCACACCCATACCGTCACGCTCCTTCCGGGCAGTCAGTGACGGTATTGTAGCTATTGTAGGTATTTCCTCTGTCGGCTCCGTCATCGGAAATAGCTTATTTTCCGTGCTCCTGCGCCAACTCATTGACTTCCCTCGAAGCGGAGATGAAATCCATAGGGCATCCTGACTCGTCATGCATGGGCCACGGATTTCCAAACAGGTTCCGTCCCTGCTGGACCCACTCCCACACCTCCTGGCACTCCTCTGGTGAGGCGTCCCATTTCACTAGATAATCAATGACCTTTTCCTTGTGATGTTGTCTGACTGCCATTCCGCACCTCCAACTTCACACTTCCCATATGTGGATGTTCCGTTGTTCCGGTTCGCCATCACGAAATCACGGCCAAGTGTATGATGCAGAAGTTAATACCAAACCTTGCGGCCTCTTTTACTGTGAGCATTATCTTCTCCTCCTGAAAATCTCAAGCGGTCACGAGCATCAGGTCCCGCTCCCACACTTCCCGCCGATCATCTGGCAGGGCGTCCTTTAGCGTCAGGTAATCGAGGACACCATCCTATGTGACTGCCATATTGCGCATCTTCCTCCGCTCACCACAGCCGCAGCTGCGAACTCGCTTCCTCCCGTTCCAACTCCGGTGGCACTTCTCGCAGTATCTCCTTCGCGGCGGAGCCGTCAAAGAGCCATGGCTTTATCATCGCTCTCTGCAGCACGACCGGCATCCTGTGGTGGATGTCCCTGACCGAGGCGTTTGCCTCTGTCGTGATGATGGTGAATCTGGAGACTCCCTTGTGTTCCTCATACAGCCCCGCCATATACAGAGCTCGGCCATCCGGCAGAGTGAACAGGTATTTCCTCTTATCTTCGCTCCACTCAAAGAACGCAGACGCCGGGATGATGCAGCGCCTGTCCTGGAAGCTGCCCCTGAACATCGGACGTTCAGGCACCGTCTCAGCCCTCGCATTGATGATGAGGCTCTTTGGTCCCTGGAAACCCCATGTGAGCAGCAGCGGCTCTATCCTGTCCTGCTGCGGGAGGAGCACTGGCGCCCGCATAGCTGGTGTTATCTCCCCGCTGGCGCTTGCCCCGGCCCCATACTTTCGGTCAACGGCTCTTGCAATCTCTCGAATCTCCTCCATCTGTTCATCGGAGAACTGATACCGTCCGCACATGTCACATCTCTCCCGTCTTCCTTAACCTTTCTCTCGCGGAGGCTACGCATTACACTATCACCGTTAATGGTTCAGAGATATCCTTTGTCATGTCTAGTGTGACTGATTTGCCACTGACCGTCAGTGTGTATCCGCCCTTGAATCCCGTGAAGCTCAAATATCCGTTGCTGTCAGTGACGCGCTGTTCGTGTGTTTCCCACGCCCCATGGATGAGTGAGTTGAGCTGGTGATAGGCAGGCTTCTCCGTGTTGTCCGTGCGGACAAGCCCGGCTGGTGCGTGGAGCCAAGCATCGTCCCCGAAATCCCACGTCGTTATCGCCTGGACCATGGGATGATGGAATAACACCGTGTACATTTCTGCGATTTCTCTTGCCTGACGGGTCTCGCCCTCCTCAGTGGTAGGCCACTCCTCAGCTTGGAAGTCGTTCAGGTCAACGATATGCTTGGGCATGATATTGCCTGAGATCAGAGTGTTCTCAGTAAAATGTATCGGGAGCCCAAAGCGCGAGAAGCGCCCCAGCACATCCTCAAGAGCCTCTTTGCCCCAGTACCCCTGATGCTGGTGGGACTGGATACCGATGGCACCGATAGGCACGCTGGCCTCCAACTATTCCTCCAGAAGCTTCTCATAAGCGGAACTCGTATTAAAGTCGTTGATGAGCAACACAGCACTGGGATCGCTCTCCTTCGCCGCCGTAAATACCTCCTTGACGAGGGATATCCGTCCTTTATCCCTGCATACTCTGGTCACCGCGTTGTCGTACTTATCGAAGTCTGGCATGATGACGACTTCGTTGATGACGTCCCACAGATTTATCAGGCCCTTAAAATCGGAGATCTCCCGGTGAATACGAGCAATTTGTCGGCGGAATATTTCGTCATTGCTGTACTGCATCAGCCAGTCTGCACAGACCGTGTGCCAGCACAGAGGATGGCCTTTGAGAGTCACACCCCGGTCACGCAGCCACAGGGCGGCCTTTCGGGTCGGTTCCAATTCGGTCCTGCCAGGCTCCGGCTCGTAGCGACCCCAATAGAAGGGGAGCGTCCCGTAGTTGAAAAGGTGAAGCCACTTTTCCAAGCGTTGCGAAAGGAAGTCGCGCTGCCAGTCGTTCCTGGCATTCATCAGGTCTACGGCCTCAAACACGCCGCAGCCGAAAAGAAATACATGTGATGTCTGATCAATGTCTACCGGGCAATTTGCTCTTGGTGCTCCATTCGTATGTACGAGCCGCAACCGCGCCGCGGCTTTGCGATGTGACAGCGCATCCATGGCGGTCTCCTCCTTTTACGATAAGGCTCTCTCACAAACCGTTCCAGCTACGTCAAGATATCGTGGCTGGATCCGCCGGCAGTTGAGAGGTACGTCATTTCATATTATATCAAAAACATATTCAAACATCAATCATCATGATCCATTCCCCTCCCCTCCGATCACAGCCTGTTCAGCTCGACTCAAATGGGAGCTGTCAAGTAGAAGGTGTTTGTGATCTGGGCCAGAAATCGGAAGAGCGATCAAAATGATTGCCGTTGTGAAGGTAAAAATTAACCTAACAAAATGCTGACAGATTTCGATATTTTTATTCTGATTTGCATATAATAAAATAGAATACAGATCACCTGAAAACAAATCCAGCATGTGTCTTCTGATGATCTTGTACAATAAAAAGAAGGTGTAGAAGATGTGATTTAGACAAATAGATTTACGGAACCCTAACCACAACCAAATTACAGGAGGATAAACCTGCATGAATTTCAAATCACATGCCATGAGAAAACGTACATTTAACCGGCTGCTATCGCCTGTGCTGGTGTTCGTCATGGCGATGGGGTACGTCCCCGGATCTAACTGCACCGCAATTGCCACTGACTTGCCGCTTGCTGTTATGAAGAGCGGAGGAACGGGAGGCTCTGTGTCACAAAGCCCCCCGAAGGGTCAGACGTATACTCTAACCTCTTTGAGGCAGATGCTGCTGCAAGTATGGCCACCAGGCTGATTGGTAAGTCGTGGAAGGAGCCTTAGGTCCATCACTGGTACTACCATCCAGCATCTGTGGTCACCACAAGGGGCACCGATGCTAATGGAAGACCTGTCGTGAGACCGGCGTTGGACAATTCATATCGAGGAAGATGAAATACATAGATAACTTGAGTGGTGTTAGATACAACACACGTGGATATTCACACAAAGGAGGTATGCCGACGATTCGGCACATAAAAATTATGAACGCTATCAATTTTTTGCAGCGGATGGAGCAGTTGATTGCACTTACTGTTCTCGGACAGATCTCTTGGACATGCGTTAACTACAATCCCATCGCATATTGCTGCCACGAAGGGAAAGAGGCAGAGAACGACTGCCTCATGCAGCTTTTCAACATTAATGGAGCAACGCCACAGGGTCAGATCCTTCACTTCGAGATCTCGGACTACATTATGTTACAAACCGGCAAAGGCGACATCCTCGTAGAGTTCTCCAACGACCAGGATGGCTGCGCAGTCAGCCTGTCCGCCTTCAAGGAGTATGACAGTTGCAGTGCTGGGGAACTACTCGACAAGTTCCAGATGACGCCCATCGTCCGGTTTGTGGATAACGTTTTACAGGCTGCCGTCACCGATGAGGAGAGGAATCAGCTTATGCAGGAGTATCCTCTGTACTTGCCGGAGCGGCTTATGAAGGCAGAGCATCTGGAGAACCCGTTGGTCAAGCTGGCGCTGCATCTAGGCAGGGATGGCCGCATTCTGGATTTCCACAAAACGGTGCTTGACACTGCGGAGCTCGACCGGCTGATGCGCAGCTACGGTATCCGCTGAGCAATTATCTGTTACCGCCCACTTTCCCATCATCTTACGCTCTCAACCATCCATCCCCCTTTGCCTGTTCGGCAGAGGGGGATTTTGCTCGTTGGGGCTTTCTCTATCGCCGCTAACTCACTCCAACCTGTGCCACCATTTGAAAAGTACCCGCTGGCAGTCATCACCCACATGGCGGACCTGGAGGCTACATATTTTGAAGAGGTCGAATGCGCGTGATGCTCTAAATCCGTTCCAAAAGGTCCTTCCAAAATTGGGATGGCCCAAAATTTGAATATCTACCTTTTGGGACGTAGAAAAAGAGGCAAAACGGCTCCATTTTGAGTGTCCCAGAAGGTACACCTTTTCGGAGGGTGAAGATGTGATGGACAATATGGTTTTCGGATATGCCCGGGTATCGACCCGGGAGCAGAACCTGGACAGGCAAGCGATCCGGCTTCGGGATCACGGTATCGCGGAACGGAATATCATTGTCGTCGGCAAAGAGTCCGGCAAAAGCCAGGAGCGCCCTGACTATCAGGCGCTCACCACGATGACGCTATACCGGGGAGACACTCTGGTCGTTACAAGCCATGACCGCCTGAGCAGGAGCAAGGCAGATATTCAGAGGGAGATGCAGCGGCTGAAGCAGGAGGGCGTGAGGCTCAGAATCCCGGACCTGCCGACGACTATGATGGAATTCCCTCCCGGACAGGACCAGGTCTTCGAGATGGTCAACAACGTCTTCATCGAGGGGCTTGGAACGATCGTGCAACAGGAACCGTCCACGGAGAATTTAGCCGTATCCGGGATAAGAAGTGAGGGCTGTGGTGCGTTGTCTCGGCAAGCCTTTTAGAAATTGCCGTTTAAACTTATGCATATCTCCAAGATTGTGTCAGGACCAAACTTATCCGAGTTGCTCTTGCATGAGTTTTGAGGGGAAAGAGAGTTCTTCCGGTACGAATATCACAGTGCTTGACATACGTCAAGTGCTGTGATATTCTGTTCGCAGAAGAAGGTGATACGATGGCTGAGATTATCCATGAAAAGCAAGATTTGACGTATCTGTCCTGGTCGAAGATCCATCATTCCTCGGGTCCAGCAGGTTCCTTCTTGAAGGCCTATTCCGATTTAGACGGTCAGAAGACATACTACAAGCTCTCAAATTATGATGCTTTTCGTGGCGTCATTGGTCATGAGTGTGTGAATGAATTGATCGTTGACCGTCTCCTGGACATCCTCGGTGTGGAGCATCTCCATTATCAACTCATACACGCAGAAGTCTGTATCGATTCCAGAGTCCATGACACCTGGGTCTGTGCCTCCAAAGATTTTAAGCACAAAGGGGAATCAAAGCTTGCTCTGGATGCTTATTATCAGGCCGAGCGCGACAGAAATGAATCTCCCTTGGACTTCTGCATCCGTTGCGGCTGGGGCCGTTATATCTTTGAAATGCTGGCAGTCGATTATCTCATACTGAATCGTGACCGACACGGCGCCAACATCGAAGTACTCAGGGATGTCAATGCTCGGACTATCCGGCTTGCGCCGTTATTCGACCATGGCCTTTCTCTGATGTTCAACTGCCATGACGACAAGAGTATTGATTCATTTGACGTGATGAAAGACGGACCTGTGCAAAGCTTCGTCGGTTCCCGTTCTACATGGGAGAATCTCAAGCTGATTGCCGTTCCTCCTGCCTTCCACCCACTTCAGGAAGATCATCGGGACGTGTTGTTGGAGGGACTGGAGGATGTGCTCCCCCGAAGATGGCTGGATAAGATATGGGAAATGCTTTGGAAGAGGTGGTGTGTTTATGAAGGCTTTTGCGATTCGAGAGGATGGCCGCGATAAAGATCTGGCGTACCTCATCTACTATGAGGATTCTAAACGTTTTTTTGCCGAGCTGCCTGATGATGCAGATTTTTGGGAAACTCCACTTCTCTTTTCCTCGCTCTTGAAAAAAGGGCAAAAGACCATCGGCCCTTATTGGAGTAAATTGTGGGTGCAGCAGCGCATTGTGCCCCCAGACCGCCAAAACATTGGACAGATCCTGAAAGAGAACCAACTGACTGAATACGACGAATTTACGCTGCTCGTACTTGCGGACGGCCGCTGCGCACAGGATGATTATTACCTGTCCCCTGTTTCGGCGGAGTTTTTACGAGAGAAATTTCCTGACCGTTACCAAAGGAAGGCAGAGAATGTCGCAGCCCTTAACAACCGGCGACTGCTGGTCTCCTTTCGTGATGGTACTGTCAGAAAATGCGATGTTGCTTCTTTGAAGAGAGAAGACCAAAGATTCGCTCCGATACTTCGTGAGCCAGAGCTGTTTGCTCGGGTCAGTATTCTGCCTGGCGGCTACGGTGCGGTCTGGGGAAACAATCTTATCGTAGACGACCTCACTCTATACACGTCAGGCGAGACGATTCCTCTTCGCATGGAGGATCTTGTATTGTTTGTTTCCAACTGCGTCATCAATTCGGCGGAGGCTGCCGCGTTACTGGAGTGTTCCCGACAGAACATTGATAATCTTGTCCGTAGGGACAAACTCCACCCAATCAAGACCAGCCCAAAAAACAAGCTTTTTTTGAAAAGCGAGGTGCTCCAACGGAATTGGAGCTAAAATGCACTATAATTGGAATATAGGCCTCTCACGGGTCTGACCTCCCACACCACCGGACGAACGGTTCTGTACACGTCCGTACATGGCGGTTCAATCGTATGAGGGCAAAGACTCGTACTCGTATTGCCCAAAACAGCGCGTGGATGAGTTTTCCCACAGATCATCAACCAGCTTTCCATGGTCCTGTCAGCCAGTAGGAAGGCAAATTCCTTTTTCTCCTCCGGCCTCTGCTGTGCAGCGGTGTATATTCCTCCCTCTCTCCGCCCAGGAGTTGGCTGACGGCCTCCACATAGGACGCGCCATAGTGGTACTGGAGGAAGGATACGGCCCCGCCACCTTTCTCTATGGCGTGGTCATACCACTGACTGCCGCGCACGGTGACGCTGTGGTCGCTCTCCAGGCGCATATCCCGCCCGGATGGGATGAGCCTCTCACCCCTCCGCCACAGGAACTCCACCAGGTCCACGTCGTTGGCGCGGCGCTTCTGTTCATCGGTGAAATGGATGTATGGCATCATTTTGCTCCTTGCATTTTGATACATCTGTGCTATAATGGACGTTGATCTTGTTTTTGGGAGGACTGTGGAATGCAGATCGTTATGCTGAATGGAACTCTCACGGAGGAGGAGCAGGACTACTGCGTCCGTCACGTCACAGAGAAGGTGCCCATCGGACTCATCGAAAAGATGTATCTGGACGCAGACGGCGAGGGCGTGACCGTGAGCTATGAGCTGCGGAACGTCCGGGAGCTCCGGAAGATGGGCGGGGCTGTCATCGGCTGTCCCGAGGACTGGAACACCGCCAAGCAGGCGGAGCAGCGGGACGCGCTGCCCAATCCCATCGACTTGTGACGATAAATCGGCGCATTGCGAATTCGGATGGCTTGCAACGAGGTGTGTATCTTGGAGTGAGCATTTGGGCGGCACTGGACAGGCTCTGATATTACCAGGAAAGCCCCCGGCTTCGACCTCAGATGGAGTATTTTTTCTTCCGCCATATACTCCGGAGATGAATCCTATCGAACAAATCTGGATAGAACTGCGCCGGATTGGCTTCCGAAATGAGGTGTTCTCCACGTTGGAGAAAGTCGTGGATGACCTTTGTCTGTGTATCTGCCGTCTTTCTCCCCACACCATCCGCAGCATCACCGCTCGTTCTTGGATTTTATCTTGCTTTTATTGAAGATTAGTATAAAACCGTATCAAATAAGGGAAGGACCCCGTGGCAGGTTTGCCATGGGGTCCTTCCCATTATTTATTGTTTAGAGAGAGCCTCATCCCCTATAAAGTAGACATACACAGGATTACAATAGGAGTGCGTCAAAAACGGGGCCAGCCTCATCGAGCTGGGCATCACCTTCTCCGCCCCCACCGCCGAGGGCCTTGTCATCCAGGGGGCCAACCTCCGGGCCCTGAACGGCGGCGTCACCACCAGCTAGCTGTTCGAGTTGATGGAGGACTTGCGCCGGGACGTGACCGTTCCCATGGTATTCATGACCCACGCCAACGTGGTATTCTCCTATGGCATGGACTGGTTCCTGTCCAGGGCGGCAGAGGTGGGGATGAGCGGCCTGATCCTTCCCGACGTGCCCTTTGAGGAGAAAGAGGAGTTCGCCACTACCTGCCGGAAGTACGGCCTGGAGCTGGTCCCCCTCATCGCTCCCACCTCCGTGGGGGCGCATTGACAAGATTGCCAGGGCCGCCGAGGGCTTCGTCTACTGCGTGTCCTCCCTGGGGGTCACCGGGGTCCGCACGGAGATTACCACCGACATCGGGGCCATGGTGTCCCTAGTGCGGCGGGCCATCCCGGATATCCCCTGCACCGTGGGCTTCGGCATTTCCACCTCGGAGCAGGCGAAGAAAATGACCTCCCTCACCGACGAGGCCATCGTGGGTTCAGCCATCATCAAGATCCTGGCCCAGTACGGCAAGGACGCTCCAGAGCACGTGGGGGCTTACGTGAAATCCATGACCGATGCGCTGCGGGAGCTTTGACGGGCCCACCTAGGCGTAATACGACAGCACACTAAAAATATCATTTACATTTTACTCGCTTCCTGTGGACGCAAAACAGAACTTTTGCGGAGGAAAGTGGCAATTCGCCTTTCTGGCAGTTTTCCCCCACTGCATTCTGCCCCGGCCAGCGGCCACTGATGCCCTGTCTCGGCGGCCGGGTATTTCAAAGTGAATTTCGCGTCAGATGCCGCCGCTAAAGCGGCCCATTGACCCGAAATCCCCTTTGAAATCAATGGTTGTCAGGCAGACCTATGATTTGCTTCGAAAAGTTTCCATTTTATGTTGGCCGATGGGGTAGGGCCGAGTGACCGCTGAGTCTGGACCGAAGTGGCTACTCACGAGCGCCTTATGGACCCCCGCTTTTGAATCTCTTTTATTCTGGAAAAAATTTTGGTTGATTGTAAAATGAAGTTGGACACTTGGGCAAAAGAAGGTCCATAGTAATCACCCCGTGGTAGAATAAGGTTGG
>CANQCS010000106.1 GCA_947589745.1 uncultured Oscillospiraceae bacterium | reverse complement strand
CCGCGATATTTTGTACATTTTCTCTCCCTCCCGCTTGCCAGACGCGGCGGGAGGGACTATAATGGCAGACGAAAAAAGATGGAAAAAATTTTTTCGTTCCCCGTGCAATAAATCCCCTTCCCCGCGCATTCCATCTATGACAGGAGACAACAGAGAAATGCTGACAGCGGCGATCAATACGATGGAACATGGCGCAGGCGCGGACCGGGCCCTGTTGGACCGCCTGCTCCGGCAGGTGGCGGACGGAGACCGGGAGGCCTTCGGCCAGCTGTACCGGCTGGCCCGGGGGCCCGTGTACGGCCTTGTGCTGTCCATGCTGAAGAATGCCCACGACGCCCAGGAGATCACCCAGGACACCTTCGTGAAGGTGTGGGACAGCGCCGGGAGCTACCGCTCCCAGGGCTCGCCCATGGCGTGGCTCCTGACGGTGGCGAGAAATCTGGCCCGGATGCGGCTGCGCCAGTCCGCCCGACTCGGGGAGCTCACCGAGGAGGAGTGGGAGGCCATCCCCGCCGATGCCCCCGCCGTCACGGCGGAGGACCGGGCGGTGCTCCAGGAGGCCCTGGCCTCCCTGGGGGACCAGGAGCGGCAGATCGTGCTGCTCCACGCCGCCTCGGGGCTGAAGCACCGGGAGATCGCGTCGCTGCTGGAGCTGCCGCTGTCCACGGTCCTGTCCAAGTACCAACGCGCACTGAAAAAATTGAGAGCCCAGCTGGAAGGAGGCGGCATCCGATGACGGACCGGGAGCTGGAACAGAGATTGGCCCAGGCCCTGGACCACGCGGCCCCGGACGACTTCGGGGACGTCCTCGCCCGCTGCGGCTCGGGAAAGGGGAATGTGACCGACATGACGAAGATGACCAACGACAGCGCCAACAAGCGCAAAAAGCCCTGGCTGCGGGGACTGATCGCGGCCTGTCTGGCCCTGGTGCTGCTGGGCGCGGGAGCCGGCGGCGGGATGTGGTATCAGGCCAACTACGCCGTGGCCAGCATCGTATCCCTGGACGTGAACCCCAGCATCGAGCTGCGGGTCAATCAGAAGGAGCGGGTGCTGTCCTGCGCCGCGCTGAATGAGGACGCCTCCGCCATCCTGGCGGAGATGGGCGGCGGGAAGGACCTGGAGGGGTCCAAGCTGGACGTGGCGGTGAACGCCGTGGTGGGTGCCCTGGTGCGCCACGGATACCTAGACAGCCTGTCCTCCGCCATCCTGATCTCCGTGGAGGACAACAACACCACCCGTGCCGTCCGGCTCCAGGAGGAGCTGACCGCCGCCGTGGACGGCCTGCTCCAGGAGTCCTCCAGCCAGGCGTCGGTGTACGGCCAGAACATGACCGTGGACGCGGGGCTGGACGCCCAGGCCCAGGCCAACAGCATCTCCAGCGGCAAGGCCGCCCTCATCAGCCGGGTGCTGGAGCTGAACCCCGGTCTGCAATTTGAGGAGCTGGCCAAGCTCAACGTGGAGGAGCTGCGGGAGCTCATCGAGACCGGCGCCCCCGCCATGCCCATCGGCGCGGACGCCGCCCGGTACGCCGCCGAGGCGTTTGCCGGCACCGCCGCCGTGGACTCCGTCACCGTCGAGGTGGAGCCGGACCTGGACGAGCGGACGCCCTGCTACGAGGTGGAGCTGCGGTACGCCGGACGGGAGTACGACTATATCGTGGACGCCTACACCGGCGAGGTGATCAGCGGGCCGAAGGATATCGTCTCCGCCCAGACCGCCCCCGGCACGGAGGCCGCGCCGGGTACCACCCAGCCCGGCACTGCGCAGCCCGGTACCACCACTCAGCCCACCGATACCGATATCGGCATGGACGCCGCCAAGGCCGCGGCCCTGGCCCACGCGGGGCTCAAGGAGAGCGAGGTCACCTTTACCAAGACCCAGAGAGACCTGGACAACGGTGTGTGGGAGTATGAGATCGAGTTCGTGACCGGCACCACCGAGTACGACTACACCATCGCCGCCGCAGACGGCGCGGTGCTGAGTGTGGAAACTGAGCCTATCCAGACCGCCCAGCCCAAACCCAGCCAGGGCAGTACTGGGACCCAGGGCCAGACCGGCACCCAGGGTCAGACCGGGACCACCGGGACCCAGAGCGCGGACATCGGCGTGGACGCCGCCAAGGCTGCGGCCCTGTCCCACGCGGGGCTGACCGCTGGAAACGTGACCTTCACCAAGGCCCAGCGGGATTTCGACGACGGGCGGCTGGAATACGAAATTGAGTTTGTGACGGGCACCACCGAGTATGATTACACCATTTCCGCCGCGGACGGCACGGTCCTGAAATACGAGACCGAGCCCATTCAGACCGCCCAGCCCAAGCCCAGCCAGGGCAGCACCGGGACCCAGGGCCAGACCGGCACCACCGGCACTCAGGGCACCGATATCGGCGTGGACGCCGCCAAGGCTGCCGCCCTGGCCAGCGCCGGACTCTCCGCCGGGGACGTGACTTTCACCAAGTCGGAGCGTGACTACGACGACGGACGGCTGGAGTATGAGATCGAGTTCGTCAGCGGCGGCAAGAAGTACGAGTATACCATTTCCGGCGCGGACGGCTCCGTTCTGAAAGCCGAGACGGAAAACGTCAAGACCGGGACCACCGGGACTACCGGCACCACCGGCACCCAGGGCACCGACATCGGCGTGGAGGCCGCCAAGGCCGCCGCCCTCGCCAGCGCCGGATTGACCGCCGGGGACGTGACCTTTACCAAGGCCGAGCGCGACTATGACGACGGACGGTTGGAGTACGAGATCGAATTTGTCAGCGGCGGCAAGAAGTACGAGTACACCATCTCCGGCGCGGACGGCTCCGTGCTGAAAGCCGAGACGGAAAACGTCAAGACTGGTCAGACCGGGACCACCGGCACCACCGGCACCCAGAGCGGCGGCGTCGGCGTGGAGGCCGCCAAGGCTGCGGCGCTGTCCCACGCGGGGCTCTCCGCCGGACAGGTCACCTTCACCAAGGCGAAGCCGGACTACGACGACGGGCGGCTGGAGTACGAGATCGAGTTCGTGACGGACAGCGCGGAGTATGAGTACACCATCTCCGGCGCGGACGGCTCCGTGCTGAGCTATGAGTCCGAGCCCCTCCGCTCCGCCCAGCCCAACCGGGACACCGGCACCCAGAGCCCCGGCACGGGTACACAGACCGCTGGCCCCGGCACCCAGACTCCCGGCACAGATACGCAGACCCCCGACATGGGCACCCAGACGCCCGGCACCGGCACCCAGTCCCCCGGCGGATGGCTTGACCGGGACCACGACGATGACGACGATTGGGATGACGACTGGGACGACGACGATGATGACGATGATGATGACGATGATGATGACGACCGTCACGACCGGGACCACGACGACGATGATGACGATGACTGGGACGACTGACGGCCAGAAAAGCCAAGGACAACGCTGACACACAAAATACTGCCGGAGCGGGACAAGCAGCCCGCTCCGGCAGTTTCGTTTTCTATAGCGCCGTCCCCCGGGTGGGGACGGTCAGGCCCGACAGTTCCGCGCCCTCGTGGCGCAGCAGCCACAGCTTGCGCCGGACGCCTCCGGCGTAGCCCGTGAGACTGCCGTCCGCGCCCACCACCCGGTGGCAGGGGATGATGATGGAGATGGGGTTGTGGGCCACCGCGCCGCCCACCGCCTGGGCGGACATGGACTCCCGGCCCATGCGCCGGGCCGCCTCCCGGGCCAGGGCCCCGTAGGTGATGACCTCCCCATAGGGGATCTCCCGCAGCAGCTCCCACACCAGCCGCCGGAACGAGCTCCCGGCGGGGGCCAGGGGCAGCTCCCCGATGGCGGGCCGCTCCCCGGCAAAGTACCGGTCCAGCCAGCGCCGCGCCTCCCGGAACACCGGCAGGTCCTCCTCCACCGCGTCCCCCGGCAGGGTGGCACCGAAATACTTCTGTCCCTCCAGCCACAGGCCCGTCAAGGCCCCGTCCTCCCCGGCCAGGGTCAGACGGCCCAGGGGGGAGTCACAGCAGGCGAGCCGGATCATAGGCATTTTCCTCCTCCAGCACCTCGTCCACCATGCGGAGGAAGGCGCGCATAAACTTTGGGATCACCTGGCCCTGGCGGACGCAGGCGTAGAAGTGGCGCAGGTTCTCGTGCCCGGCCAGGGGGTAGAAATGGCCGCCGGGGGCGATGTACACATCCGGGCAGAGCATATACCCGGCGCTGGTGCGGGTCACCAGCAGGGCGGTCTCCATGCTGTCGGTCTCCAGGTAGAAGGGGGGCCGCAGGTTCTGCTCCTGGAACAGCAGCTCCTGGATGACCCGGATGCTGTGGCCCACCTTGAGGGTGATAAAGGGGCCCTCCCGGACCTGCTCCAGGGTGATGGGGGTCCCGGCGGGCAGCTCCCGGGCCAGGGTGCTTTTTTCCCCGGCCAGGATGCCGATGGTCTCCCGCTGGATGAGGCGGTACTCCAAACCGGGGTCGCCGGAGCTGGTGGCGGCCAGGGCCAGGTCCACGTCGCCGTCCCGGACCAGCCGCTCCAGGGTGGCGCTGCCCTCCTCCCGGAGCTCCAGCACCACATGGGGGAACTCCCGGCTGAACCGGGGCAGCACGGCGGGGAGGAGCTGGGCGGCCCGGCGCATACTGATGCCCAGGCGGAGGCGTCCGCTGTCCTCCTGCCGGATCTCCTGGAGCTCGTTGTTGAGGATGTCGTTGGTGTTCAGCATCACGGTGGCGGCGTGGAGGCACCGCTCCCCGGCGTAGGTGAGGCGGAAGGGGAACCGGGACCGGTCAAAGAGGGTGACGCCCAGCTCGTCCTCCATGTTCCGCAGCATCTGGCTGAGGGAGGGCTGGCTGACATACAGCTTGCGGGCGGCGGCGGTGATGCCGCCCTCCTCGGCGATGGTCTTGAGATACAAAGCCTGTTTTAAATTCATAGGGGCCTCCTTTTGACGGAAAACATCACACAATTACCTTATATTTGCATTATAATGCAATTGTTATGGCGGGTCAAGGGAGGGAGGAAACTTTTTAGGGGGGGTGTGGGGGCCTCCGGCCCCCGCGATAGTTGCGCCGCAGGCGCAACTGTCAAATGTTTCGAGGGGCCTCGATGGCCCCGAGGAACATCTAGGGGGCCTCCGGCCCCCACCGGGTCTGATGCGCACCCCCGATGGGTGCGCCCCTGGCCTACTTTTCCCCCACGGGAAAAGTAGGCAAAAGCGTGCTCAAGAAAACCGAGGTTTTCTTGAGAATCTTTCCTCATTATTTTTTTAGTTTTGCGCTCCCCCTGTGGTCTGTTTTTCCTAAATCGGGCCGGGTCCCGTGTATGGGATTCTGCGGCTACCCTACTATGTCCCCAAGGAGATCCTGCTGCGGCGCAAGTTCCGCCGCCTGTGAGGGCGGCGGAACCGATGGATTGGGTGCGCTGGTCGGTTTGTGCTTGTCCGGGTGCTGGTTGCTCCGTTCCACTACGCAATTGATAGATTTCCGTATACGGTTTGGGACGGGCTGCGTTCTGCTCCGTTCCACTACGCAATTGAGGACGCGGCGGTGGACTGAGAAGAAGAGACGCTCCTTTTAGCCGAGATGGAGGGTCAGGGGAATCGTGAGAAGCTCAATACCGTTCATGTAAACCACAATGCTCATCTTGAGATTCCCAGTCTGGGGGTCCAGCCCGCCAAACTCAAATTCAAAGGTAAAAGCGGAGCCGGAGGGTTCGGGGGTGTCTGGCTCGGGCTCGTCCGGGCCGGTGCTGTTATAATGGATAGTTGCTGTCATCTCCCAGGTACAAATTTTGTTCCACTGCTCCTCGCTGCCAGCATAATATACGTCGGTCAAATTGTCGCATTTATCAAACGGATCATCCCTTACCCCACCAGGAGCTCCGACGATCCCGGCTCCCATTGATGTGACAGAGGACGGAATAGTTACACTGGTGAGGCCGGTGCATTTGGAGAAGGCATAGGCATGTAAAGTTGTTAGTGAGCTTGGAAGAACAATACTTGTCAACGCAGCACAGCCTGCAAATGCTTCAGACTCAATTTTTGTGATAGAATCAGAAAAAACTATGCTTTTCAGATTGGTGCAATTCTGGAATGCATGCTTACCAATATCTACCAATGTTTCAGGAAAGACTACGCTCTCCAGACCTGCGCATTCTTGAAATGCGCCGTAGTCGATATGAACAACACCCTCCGGGACGTTGTATGAACCAGAAGCCGCGGGACAACAAATAAGAGTTGCTTTATCTTTATTGAACAGTGCAAAGTTTTCAACCGTGTATGCTGTATTTTCTTCCGCGACCGTGATATTGGTAAGACTGTTGCATCCGCGGAATACATCAGAACCGCTTATATATATCACACTTGCAGGAATCGTCACGCTGACCAATGCAGTACATCCCGCAAATGCACCCTCACAGATCCCCTCGATAGTGTCAGGTAAAACTACGCTAACCAAATTTGTGCAGTCCGCAAACGCATCCCACCCAATATGTGTGATCGTGTGTCCGTCCACTTGACTGGGGATTACCGCCTCCGTAACACTTTCATCGCAGTCGTAGACATGGTATACATAGCCTGATTCCTTGTCAAAGCCATACTCCAGATAGATGTTTCCCCCGGTTACCGGATAGGTATAGGACCACTCTTCCTCTTCCTCCGCCGCCAGGGCCGTGCCAGGTACCAGCGCCAGCGCCATACAGAGCGCCAGCAGGGTCGATAACAGCCGTTTTTTCATGTCTCTTCCTCCTTAATATGTTTTATATTTCGGAAAGCGCCGTCTTTCCGGGTACCGGCACCATTATACACCATCCGTCCCCCATTGTCACGAAAAAGTTCCCAGCCACCCCGGCGCGCACCGCGCCCTCAATTGCGTAGTGGAACGGAGCAACCGGCAGTCGGACTACGGAAAAACAAACCAGCACCCCCGATGAATGCTTTCCCTGGCCCCTAGTTCCACCATCCATCTGCCCTTAACGTTCTTCCAAACGGCAGGGATTCTTAAGGGGGCGCGAGCCCCCTTAAGCGCACTTTTGGTGACTTTTCCTGCGAGGGAAAAGTCACCCAGGGGGCGCCCCACCAGGGGGCGAATCAATCCCGGTGGGGGCGGAGCCCCCTTCGGTCATGTTCCGTATCCCGCCACATATAAATATCCCCAGGGGGGATATCTATGCGACAGGGCAATCCTATGTTCTACGGTGCGGTGCTGCTGACACTGGCCAACCTGGTGCTGCGGCTGGTGTCCATGAGCTTCCAGGTGTATCTCTCCGTCCGCATCGGCGCGGCGGGCATCGGGCTGCTGCAGCTCATTCTGACCCTGACGGCCACCTCCTTCACGGTGGGGTCGGCGGGGGTGCGGACCTGCGCCATGTACCTCTCCGCCGGGGAGCGGGGCCGGGGGCGGGCGGGCAACGTCCGCCCGGTGCTCACCGGCTGCTTCCGCTATGCGCTGGTGTGCGCCGGGGCGGTGTCCCTGGGGCTGTGGTACGGCGCGGACTGGCTGGCGGGGGCGTGGATCGGCGACCCGGCGGCGGCCCCCAGCCTGCGGCTCTACGCCCTGTTCCTGCCCCTCCGGTGCCTCAACGGGGTCCTCACCGGCCACTTCACCGCCGCGGGCCGCATCCGGGACCTGGTCCTGGTGGAGTTCCTGGAGCAGGGCTGCGCCATGGGCAGCACGTTCCTGCTGCTGTCCCGGTGGGCGGGGGCGGACACGGGCCGGGCCTGCGCGGCGGTGACGGCGGGGAGCTGCGCGGGGATCGCGGTGTCCCTGGCGCTGCTGCTGGCCCTGGGCCTCCGGGACCTGCCCCGGCGGCGGGGAGGGCAGCGTCCCCCCTACGGCCGCATCCTCCGCACCGCCCTGCCCCTGGGCGTCACGGACACCATGCGCTCGGGGCTGACCACGGCGGAGCACCTGCTGATCCCCCGGCGGCTGGCGCTGTACGCCGGGACGGCCGACGCCATGGCGGACTACGGCACCATCCACGGCATGGTGTTCCCGGTGCTGATGTTCCCGTCGGCCATCCTGTTCTCCCTGGCGGAGCTGCTGGTACCGGAGTTCTCCCGCTGCGCCGCCGCCGGTTCCCGGCAGAGGGTGAAGTACCTGACGGGCCAGGCGCTGCGGGTGTCGCTACTGTTCAGCCTCTGCGCGGGGGGCGTGCTGTACGCCTCCGCCGGGCCCCTGGGGGAGGCGCTGTACCACGACCCCGCCGTAGGCGGCCAGCTGCGGCTCTACGCGCCCTTTGTGCCCCTCCTGTACACCGACGCGGTGGTGGACGCCATGTGCAAGGGCCTGGGCCAGCAGAACGCCAACGCGAGATATAATACACTCACCTCCTTTCTGGACGTGGTGTTCCTGTGGACGCTGCTGCCCCGGTGGGGGCTGGGGGGCTACTATGCCAGCTTCGCGGCCACCCACCTCGTAAATTTTGGCCTCAGCCTCCGTCGATTGTTCCGCACGGCGGAGGTGCGGCCCGCCGTCGGGCCGCCGCTGCGGGCGGCGGCCTGCGCTGCGGCGGCGGCCCTGGCCGCCGGGATGGTTCCGGGCGCTTTTGCGCCCGGGGCGGCGTGTTTGATCGGCACCCTGGGGCTGTGGTTTTTGACCGGGGTCATCGGCAGAGAAGATATCAACTGGGTGTGCACCCTGCTGGGGGGGCGGGGGCTCCGCCCCCGGCGGGGATGATTGGCACTCCCTGGGCTCTGCCAGGCCCGGTGCAAAGGGGCTTCCAGCCCCTGGGGAGTCCTGGTAGGGACCTCCGGTCCCTGCTGACCCTGGGGTACTTTTCCCTCGCAGGAAAAGTACCCAAAAGTGCGCTCAAGGGGGCTCTGGCCCCCTTGAGAATCCCCTCCGTGGGGGAAGGACGTTTGCGATAGTTTTCCGTGGGAAGTACCCAGAGAAAGCACTCATCGGGGATGCTTTCTCTTTTTTCCGTAGTCCGACTGCCGGTTGCTCCGTTCTACTACGCAATTGATAGATGTTTCGTGTCGGGCGCGGGATTGGGGAATTTTTCAGTGACAACGGGGGCTTGATGGTGTATAATGGTGCCGAGACCCGGAAAGACGGCGCTTTCCAAAATATAAAACATAAGGAGGAAAAGAGACATGAAAAAACGGCTGTTATCAACCCTGCTGGCGCTGTGTATGGTGCTGGCGCTGGTACCTGGCACGGCCCTGGCGGTGGAGGGCGATGTAGCGTACCCCGTCACTGGCGGCAACATCTATTTTGATAAAGCCAAGGGGGCAATCACGGATTGTGATGAAAGTGTGACGGCGGCAAACATTCCGGCAAAAATTGAGGGTGTCGCTGTTATTTCCATAGGGAGAAGTGCATTTATGTACTGTAGCGGTTTGAGTAGTGTGGTCATCCCGGACGGCGTCACTTCTATAGGTGATGGGGCATTTATGGGATGCGAATTCCTGAGTAGCGTAGTTATCCCTGGCAGTGTCACGGATATCATGGGTGGGGCTTTTTGGGGGTGCAGCAGCCTCACCAACGTTGAAATCCCGGACAGCGTTACTTCTATCGGGAACGGTGCGTTTTATTATTGTACCAGTCTGACCAGCATCGATATTCCGGACAATGTCACCGACATCGACAGTTGGGCATTTGCGGGTTGCAGCGCTTTGACCAACGTGGTCATCCCAGACTGTGTCACATACATTGGCCTAAATGTGTTTGCAAATTGCAGCAACCTCACTGCTATTTCGGTGCCCAAAACTAACCTCGACTATTGTTCAGTTGATGGGGTGTTATTTGATAAATCAAAAGAGGAGATTATCTCTTACCCTGCGGGAAAAGCCGGAGCTTATCATATCCCCAATAGCGTCACCACCATCGGGTATGCTTCTTTTGAGGGGTGTAGCGGCTTGACTAGCGTGGTCATCCCGAACAGCGTCACAACCATCGAATACGGTGCATTTTCAGATTGCACCAGTCTGACTAGCGTGACTGTCCCAAGCAGCATCACCTATATTGAGGGTTCTGCATTTGAGGGATGCACCGGCCTGACCAGCGCTTCTCTTCCCAATGGAATCACTTCCATCAGAAATGGTACATTTTCTGGTTGTAGCAATCTCACCAGTGTGGCCATCCCAGACAGTGTCACATCTATCGGTTATGAAGCATTTTTAGGCTGTGAATGTCTAAAATACATTTACTATTCGGGCACAAAAGAACAGTGGGCCGAAATCTTGATTAGAAGCGATAACGACCCGCTGCTGAACGCCGAGATCATCTTCAACAGCACCGGCCCGGACACCTCCGAGCCGGACACCCCCGAATCGCCCTCCGATTCCGCATTCACCTTTGAATTTGAGTTTGGCGGCCTGGACCCCCAGACTGGGGATCTCAAGATGAGCATTGTGGTTTACATGAACGGCATTGAGCT
>CANQCS010000105.1 GCA_947589745.1 uncultured Oscillospiraceae bacterium | reverse complement strand
GGGAATCGCAAGGATTGCAACGCTTTGAGAGCGATAATAAAGTTCTTTTTGATACTTTTTCTTTCAAGAAAAAGTATCAGATATCTAATATGAAAAAGAGCCTGCACCGGCAGGCTCTTAAAGATAGCTTTTCTGCTTCCTGGAGGATCAACCAATGTCATTATAACGACAATTCTATCATTGCAGGCTTAAAAAGAATGCTCGACCAGCCACTTCATGGCCGTTTCAACCGTTTCTGTGATGTCCTTACCTTCCGCTGTCACCACTGTCTGCCGGGGCAGGCCCTTAAAGATGTCCAGATGGCTCTCCTCGGCAAAGGCGTTCTTCACATAATTGTTATCGTCGGAAAAGCCAGGGTCGGGCTGGATCTGGCAGATGCTGTACGCCTGCAAAATAGCTGTCACCGGTACGCCGTGATACGTAAGGCCCCTGTATTGATCGATCTCACTTTGCGGAATGGGGGCGCTCTCCCGATAGAGGCGCATGGCCTCGGCCAAGACCTCCTGCTCTCTCTCGGTGAGAGGCTGCGCTTCACTGGCGGTACGAACATTGTCCCGCACCTGCTCGATAGTGCTCATGCCGGACAGGACAGCGATGACGCCCTCTTTCTCCAGGCAGAACCGCAGCGGCCAGGAGGCGATGGAGCGGTCGGGATCTGCGGCTCTCAGCATGGCCTCGGCCTCCTCGGGGAGCTTCGCCAGACCACCGCCCTTCACGGCCTCCATGATGACCACCTGCTTACCGTGCTTGCGAATCACGTCATAGCAGGCCCCCGCCTGGACCAGCTCACTATCCCAGTCGATGGGGTTGACAGAGATTTGGACGAATTCCGTCTCCGGATGCTCTTTCAACACCCGGTCCAGGAGTTTGGCCGAGGAGTGGAAGGAAAAACCCAAGTGCCGGATCTTCCCCTCCTCCTTCCACTTTTTGGCGTGGTCAAAGAGGTGAGTTGTCTTGATGACACCGCCCTTTCCGTCCACGCCGTCATAGAGGACCGTCTGAACATTGTGCAGCAGATAATAGTCGATATAGTCCACGCCCAGATGGTTGAGCTGCTCCTGAAATACGGCGTCGATCTGCTCCTCGGGTACGTTGTTGAACGTGGGAAACTTGGTGGCCACGGTAAAGCTCTCACGGGGGTGGCGCTCCACCAGCGCACGGCGCACCGCCTCCTCGCTCTTACCCATGTGGTAGACGAAACTGGTGTCAAAATAGGTGTACCCAGCTGCCAGGAATTCGTCCACCATCTGCTCCAGCTGAGGATAGTCAAAATCCTCCGGGCCAGAGCGCACCGGCAGCCGCATCATACCAAAACCAAGATTTTTCATGATATTTCCTCCCGCCAATATGGCTTTAAAATTGTGCTGAGTGTATCCGCGAAGTTCTCTATGCGCTCCTGTATAGGGAATCTGCCGTTGGTCATGCTCCAGAGCGTCACCATTCCGTAGTAATCCGCTAAAATGAGGTCGGCCAGAGCCTCCGCCGGAGCGCCATTGTCCAGCTCGCCGCATTCCTGCGCTTGGTGGACGGTCTGCAGAATGTATTCCCGGTCGAAGTTCATTTTCACCATGCCGGGACCCGCCTCGTCTATGGGAGAGACGGCGCTTTTCATCCACTCCTTGCACAGGGCGAGCCCCTGCTCCTGGATGTACCGGACCGATCCCGTTAGGAATCTTCCGATTTTCTCCACCGCCGTTCCTGGGGCGTGTTCCAAGGAGTCCTTCAACTCATCGAACCTGAGCAGTTCGATCTCAGCGCTGATGTCTTCCTTGCGTCTGAAGTACACGTAGAAGCTCCCCTTACTGACCCCTGCCTCCGCCACGATCTCGTCCACAGAGACATTGGAAAGGCCCCGTTTCTCATGCAGTTCCTTTGCCGCCTGGACGATTTTCCTCCGTGTTATCCGTGCGGAATCTTGTCGTTTACCCACCGGGACCACCCCCCTGGCAAGCATTATACTACAGTCATTGACCGTAGTTAATATAAAAATGGGCTGTATGGATCGCCCCGTCTGACGGGCTCGGAAGACCTCGCCTTTTCAGGCTAGGTCTCTGAGTTGGTCCTGCAAACAAGGCTTTCGGTTCTGTCTGTGCTGTGTTCCCAGGGACAGCTCAGAGAAGGATGCTGACCCGGACTCTCCCATCTCCTCACTCTTCCCCCGAGAGGAGAGTTCCTAAGCCCAGGTTCTTGGGCCGATGTGTGGTGCAGGGGAACTTGGGGCGTGCATGAGCGCCGAGCGCACCCACTCGTCGATCCTCCTATTCCTCTGCTCATAACTCACCGACTCTCTCGTCTGCCTCCAGCACATCCGCTCCCGTTTTTCAAACAACAGGGAATTGGGATCCGCGAGTTATCGCCTCAAGATACCACATGTGCGTGTACTTGAAAGATAGTCCGTTATTTGCTATACAGAAGCACCGTGATTGAAAAGATAGTGTACAGCGTTCCGCTTGGTGTACCGTTCGGTATATGCGTGGCACCTTCGCCGCTGATACCGTGTTGATCAGGATTATGTCGTCCTTCAACATCTGTCAACTGCTCAGTGTCCGCCGGACAGCGTCTCGCCAGCCGTGGTAAAGCAGGTCCTGTTTCGCGGTTCCCATTTTGGTCAGATAATTGCGATGTTGGATATGATCGTAGATCCGATCTTGGTCATACAATCCCACCGCCATACCGGCGGCGTAGGCCGCACCCATACCGCTGAGTTCCTGAAGGTCGGGGATGCGGACGGTCACGCCGGCAATATCCGCCTGGAATTGCATCAGGTAGGTGCTGGCTGTCGGTCCGCCATCCACCCGCAGCTCGTCCAAAGGCGTGTCTGCTTCTAAACTCATCAGCAGCACCAGATCCGTGATCTGGTAGGCGATGCAGTCCAGACAGGCCCTGACGATCTCTGCCCTGCCGGTGGTGCGGGTGATGCCGGTCAGCAGGCCCGTGGCCCGGCTGTCCCAGTAGGGAGCGCCCAAGCCGGTGAACGCCGGGACGAAATAGGTCCTGTCGTTGGGATTGGCGGTATAGGCCAGCTCTGTGGCCTCCATGTCTGTGGCGATCAGGCCCACGTCCTTTTTCAGCCAGGTCATCACCGCGCCGGTATAATTCAGGTTCCCCTCAAATACATACTCTACCTTACCGCCGATGCCCCAGGCCAGACTGGTCACCAGGCCGTTCTCTGAAAACTTCGGTCTATCCCCAATGTGCATCATCACGGAGGACCCGGTACCATATGTAGCTTTTACTTTGCCGGGAGTACGGCAGTTCTGTCCAAACAGGGCCCCGTGACTGTCCCCAAGCACACCATGGACGGGGACTTTGTGGTCCAGCACTCCCCGTATATCCGTCTCGCCGTAATTTTCGTCGGACATGTGGACTTCGGGCAGGCTGTCCATTGGGATGCAGAACAGGTCGCACAGCTCCTTGTCCCAGTTCAGCTCCGTGATATTGAACAGTTGTGTCCGGCTGGCATTGGAATAGTCAGTCCAATGGTTCCCGGTCAGATTCCATACCAGCCAGCTGTCGATAGTACCACAGGCGAGGCGGCCCTGGGCAACCAGTTCCTTTGCCTCCGGCACGTTCTCCATCAGCCAGCACAACTTGGCCGCCGGGAAGTAGGGGGACAGATTGATGCCCGTCTTGCTCTGCACCATCTCCGCTTGGGTGGCAATGGCCGGACGCTCACAGATCTCTGCCGCCCTGGCACACTGCCAGACAATAGCGTTATAAATGGGCTTTCCGGTCAACTTGTCCCACATCATGGAGGTCTCCCGCTGGTTGGAGATAGCGAAAGCAACTACTTTGGAGGAAGGAACACCCGCCCGCTTCAGGACATCGGCGCAGACTGCAACGGTATTTTCCAATATCTCCATCGGGTCATGCTCTACCCAGCCCTTGTGATCAACGATCTGCCGGTGAGGCCGGTCCGCCCTGGCTGTCAGGATACCTCCCTCATCAAACAGAAGTCCCTTGGTGCCCTGTGTGGACTGGTCCACAGCCAAAATATACCGGCTCATTACAGCAGCTCCTTCGCCGCTTTGGCGATACCGGCTGCGTTGAGGCCATAGTAGTCAAAGACCTCCTGACTTGTGCCTGTGATGACCGGCGCGTCAGGCAGGGACAGGCACTTCACCTTTTTCGGGCAGTGTTCGCCCACCGCCTGCGCCACCATGGAGCCCAGGCCGCCGGTGGGGGCGTGCTCCTCCACGGTGACCACGGCCTTTACCTTTTCCGCGTACTTCAAAAGCGTCTCGGTGTCTAGGGGCTTGACACAGTACATATCCAGCACAGTGGCGTGGACACCCTCCGCCTCCAGCAGCGCCGCCGCATCCACGGCGGGGCGGACCATCTCGCCGCAGGCTACCAGGAGTACGTCGTCCCCCTCCCGGACCACGGTGGCCCTGTTCATCTCAAAGGGGCAGTTGTCCTCGGAATACACGTCCTCCACCGGGTTGCGGCCCACTCGGATGTAGGCCCCTTGGCGGTCCTCCAACAGAGCCTCTACCAGCTTTTTGGTCTGGTGCCGGTCGCTGGGGAGATAGACCCGCATGTTGGGGATGGCGCTCATGGCGGCGATGTCCTGGGCGGAGTGATGGCTCATGCCCAGGGCCCCGTAGCTGACGCCGCCGCTGATGCCGATGAGCTTCACATTGGTGTTGGAGTATGCCACATCCACCTTGCACTGCTCATAGCTACGGGTGGAGATAAAAGATGCGGGGGAAAAGGCAAAGGGCTTTTTTCCACAGGCGGCAAGGCCTGCGGCGATGCTCACAAGGTCCTGTTCGGCGATTCCCACCTCCACGGACTGTTCCGGAAATGCGTTGAAGAATGGGGTCATGGAGGCAGACCCCCGGCTGTCGGAGCAGAGGGCCACGATGTCCTTGTCGGCCTCGGCGTGAGCCATCAGCGTCTCACAGATGGCCTGACGGTTAGGGATCTTATTCATGGAGCGCGGCCTCCTTTCTGGCGGCGAGATCCGCCGTAATCTGCTGGTATTCGGCTTCATTAGGCAGATGGTGGTGCCAGCCCGCCTTGTTCTCCATAACGGGGGAGCCATAGCCCTTGATGGTGTTGGCGATGAGCACTGTGGGCTGACCCTTTGTGGCCTTGGCTTCGTCAAAGGCAGCGAACAAAGCGTCGTAGTCGTGACCGTTTACTTGGATAACGTGCCAGCCGAAAGCGGTAAAACGGGCCTCCAGGTCGTCGTGGTGCATCACGTCCTCGGTGCTGCCGGAGATCTGGAGCCGGTTCCGATCCACCACGGCGCAGAGGTTATCCAGCTTGTAATGGGACGCCGCCATGGCCCCCTCCCAGACGCTGCCTTCCGCCAGTTCGCCATCCCCCAGGACCACATAGGTCCGGTAGAGGCGGCCGTCCATTCTGCTTGCCAGAGCCATTCCCACCGCCACGGGCAGTCCGTGGCCCAAGGAACCGGAATTCATCTCGATGCCCGGGAGCTTGTTGTTGGGGTGCCCAATGAATTTGGAGCCAAAGTGGGAGAATTCCGAAATGACTTGCTTGATTGGGAAGAAGCCCTTCTTTGCCAGCACGGCGTACAGGGCCTCCACGCTGTGCCCCTTGGAAAGGACGAACCGGTCACGATCCGGGTCATAGATGTTATCCGGGGATACGTTCATCACCTTGAAATAGAGCGTCACCAAAACATCCATCACCGACATGTCGCCGCCGATGTGGCCACCCTTGCCGGAGATGATCATATCCAATACGTTCTGCCGAAGCTCATAGGACATTACTTTCAGCTCATTCATCTCACTCACCTCGCAGATACGCCTTGACCTGCTCCTCAATGGGATCGTACAGGTCCGGCTTCACGCCGATATATTTGCAAGCCTCATACAGAATGGGGACCACATCCTTGTGGATGCCCACGCAGTGGTGGACGTAGGGGCCCTCCACCACCTTGGCCTCCAGGCGTTTGATGTTCTGGACCTCCACCCAGAGATAAGTGCCCATGCCCTTGGGGCCATCTACCCCCTTGGCGTTGCCCAGGAGCAGGCTGTACTCGCCGTTGTCCCCGTCGAACCGTGCCAGGGTCAGGTCGCCGTGCTTGGCTTCGGCGGTGATGGCGCCGGGGTAGTCGAAGGCCAGCGGATAGGTGATGCAGGGCCGGCACCCCGCCACGGAGAGGGGCCAGGGGCCGCAGTGCTGCAGGAGCTCGCCATTTTCAATGTCCGGGTGGCGGATGGTCCAGTCGGCAAAGAAGGAGCGGGTGCCATCCAGGGCGGCGGCCTCCACCATGAGGGCGGTGACGGCACCGTGGATATCGGTCTCGCAGACGATGGGGATGCCCTTGTCATTCAGCAGAGCATTGGCGGCGCAGGGCATGATGCCCAGCTCCCCCTGGAGGGCGTTCCAGCACTGGATGGCCCCAGCATTGCAATGATACTTTTTGATGAGCCTCTCCATGGCCACCGCCAGGCCGGCCACGTTGGTGAGCTGCTCGTCGGACACGTTGATATCCATATGCGCCCGGCAGTAGGCGATGGTGTCCCGCACCTCGTCCCCGTCAAGGATAGCCTGCTTCACCTCGGTGGTGAGCTCCGGCAGGGGCACCGGGGACAGCTCCACTCCGAACTTCTCCAACAGCTCACCCTCGTTGCACATGGTGGACCAGAAGTCGAAGGGCCGGGGACCGATTTGGAGGATGCGGATGTTCCGGAAGGTCTTGACCACGTTGCACACCGCCAGGAAGTCCTTTACCCCACGCTCGAACACCGGGTCGGAGAGACGGCAGTTTGTGAGGTAGGTGAATGGCACCCCGAACCGCCGCAGCACCTTGCCGGTGGCGAACAGGCCGCACTGGGTGTCCCGCAGACGGGTGCCGTCGGGCTCGGGCCGCTCGTCCAGGGGCCCCCAAAGCAGTACGGGCACGTTCAGGTCCTTGGCCAGCCGAGCGCAGAGGTACTCGGTGCCGAAGTTGCAGTGGGGGAGGAACAGACCGTCCACCTTGGCAGCCCGGAACTTCTCCAGGATCTTCAGCCGGTCATCCTCGCTGTACAGCAGACCTTCCTCGTTGATGTCATCAATGTCCACGAGATCCACGCCCAACTCCTGGAGCCGGGCGGCGGTGAGGCCCCGGTATTTGATGGCGTCCGGGGCGGAGAAAATACTGCGGCGGGTGGGGGCGAGCCCGATCCGAATTTGTTTCATGCTGAAGATCCTCCTTGATCAAATGCTGGTACGTTTACAACACCAGATGATAAAAAAGTATAGCACGGGCTTTTTCAAGGGAACTGCCATTGAACGCGATCTGCCCCAAAACTATCGAAAACAGCAAAAATACCGCTACAATTTTATTGACCTATACAAAGGCCGCTTGTCCACTTATGCAGTTTCACTAAATTATTTATTAAATTTTGTGACTGGCACCATTTGACAAACACCGAAAACATTTAGTATCATTTTAGGGAAAAGGGGGTAGCCGAGATGCGGGGAACTGCAAAGCAAGTAGCACAAGCTTTAGGTGTATCTGCGGCAACTGTATCGCTAGCCCTGCGGGGAAAGCCGGGTGTCAGCGACGCGGTCCGAAAGAAGATCCTGGAAACAGCCGCTGCCATGGGGGTATCCGCCCATGCAGAGGGTCCCGCCGCACCGGCCCGATCTCTCCAATGGAGCCCGGACACTGGGGTACCAGCTGTCCGTATTTTATCTGTACGGCGGGATATGGAGGAGCAGCTACGGAGTATCAATAGCTTCTCCTGCGATGGCGTGATCCTCCTGGCCACGGAGATGCGGCTGGGCGATGTAGAGAAGCTGCGGACTATCCGCCATCCAATCGTCCTCCTTGATAATTTTTTCCCCACCGCTCCATATGACTGTATCTCCATTGATAACGCCAGCGGCGCGTCCAAGGCGGTCCAATATCTGATCCGTATGGGGCATACACGGATCGGGTATCTCCACAGCAAAATAGATATCCGAAATTTTCGGGAGCGGAAAAATGGATATTTGTCCGCTTGCCGCCTGCTGCCTGCCTTGGAGGGCCGGGACGCTGCAAAACGCATCGTTTCGGTAGGGGCTACTACGGAGGGTGCTTATCAGGATATGTGCGCCTATCTGGAGAAGGGCTTGGTGCTGCCCACCGCTTTTTTGCGGACAACGACAGGATCGCTGTGGGTTGTTGCCAGGCATTGCAGCGATATGCTATTCGGATTCCGGAGGATGTGTCGGTCATCGGCTTCGACAACTCCAGCTTGTGTACGACCTTGACACCGGAACTGTCCAGTATGAACGTGCAGAAGCAGCGCATGGGAGCCTTGGCGGTCAACCGCCTGACCACCTTGGTGGAGGTGCCCATTCCTGAGACGGTCCACATCACCGTGGTTCCCGATGTGGTGGCACGGGGAACCGTCCTTCAACTGCGGGACCCGTCCAGGAAAGGATATTTCTAAAAGGAGCGACAGGATCAAACCGTCTGTTAGAAGGCAATGTCAAGAGGACCATGGAAAGAAACTCGCCGGTCAGTCATTGTTTTCTAGCAACTACGATAGAAGCCCGGAGCGGACAACCCTGCTCCGGGCAATATTGATTTTGAGAGGTCATCAGAGCGTGAGGAAGATCTATCATAATGTTACCGCAGTCGTATCCTCTTTTGTTGGATGCCAAGCAGAATGCACCACAGCCTGTCCGGCTGGCCAGGCATCTTGCCTGTAAAACTCCACTCTACATCCTCAATGCTGATGTCGCCGATAAGTCGGTCCAGCATCCCCGTATTTTCTCGAACAACTGTGGCCCCAATTCAGCACCCTATCTGCTTCGCAGTTCCCTCTCAAGGCAGGCAAGCTCGTCGAGTTTGGCGTTTGCCAGGTCATCGACGGTTTCAAAGTGTTCCATAAGGGACAGGGTGGTGGCGCTGGTATTCGGGATGTCGCTGGCCTGGGCGATGCCAGAGCACTTGAGGAACAAGTAGTTGGTGAAGCGCTGCTTCTCCCGGGCAAGGTTCTGGACCGCGTAGAATCTGGCTCTAGTAAGCGTCTGGAGCGCCTTATAACGGTAGTCGTCCATGTAGACCTCCTTGCCGATCCTGCCGAATCGAAGATGGTCGGCAATGACGAAAGCGTCCACGAAGTCATTCTTGGGCAAGTCAGGATAGGACTCCTTGAATTTCCTGACCTGCTTGGGATTGAGTACATGTATCTTCCGGGGGTACTATCCCAGCCTTCCGTCCTCGCGGAGCGCGTAGACCAGGCTGTCCCCATAGACGGAGGTAGACTCCATCGAGGAGATCCAGGCCGCTGTCGATGGCGCGGTCTCCCGTGAGGGTAATGTTAGGGTGACGTGAGGGGTGAGGGACCCATGGAATGTCAGAGTAGTGACAAGCGTTGATGTATGCGTCTGCTTTTACGCCGTAGGTGATGAGAGGTCAAGAATGAGAGTTGGCCCTTGAACGCAGGTATTCAGGACGGCCTACAGCAAGATGGTGATCGCGCCGGCATCTGAGATACCGGGGGCACGCCACAGTTATCCGGGAAACTCCGCACGTCCACCGTGCGGAAAGGCAGCAAAAGACGGAACGATTGCATCTTCGCCGGGATGATAGGGAAGATGCTCAGCCCCGCAGTTACGGATGCTCCGAGAGGTCAAAAACGCCGGGGACGCCCGCAAGATGCTAGGTGCTTCGCAAAATTGAAAAAAGGCTCAATGAAAAAGGCGGAACTTGACGATGCCGAAGGCAGAGTCAAATTCCGCGGGGGCGGCGCGCCGTAAAGGCGCATCACTACGGTTCCGTATACGCAGGCGCCGGACCACATCGGTTTTGGGCACGTTGCGTTTCAGGGTATGTGAAATGGAGGGCGCATGGTCTGCACGCCAAGGTCTCCGGAAAGCTCCGAAAGGGCAGATGCCTGTGCCGCCCGCCAGGATGCTTGTGGCTGTGCTGGAGCGCAAAAGGCTCAGTGAAAAAGCGCAGACGGAGCGGCATAGCGGAGGCTGCACAGCAATGCCGTCTAAGGTCAGACATACTACGGTTCCGGGTCAGCAGCGGCAGAGCGTCCTTACGGTTTTGGAACAGCTTAAAGAAGGGCGATGGGATTTGGGACGGCCTACAGCAAGATGATGATCGCACCGGCATCTTAGGCATCGGGGGCACGCCACAGTCATCCGGGAAGCTCAGCACGTCCTCCGTGCGGTAAGGCAGCAGAAGAAGGAACGCTTGCGTCTTCGCCGGGATGATTGGGAAGATGCTCAGTTCCGCAGTTACGGATGCGCCGAGGGGGCAAGAACGTCAGGGTCGCCCGCAAGATGCCAGGGGCTGCGCCTGAGCGTGTAAGTCCCTATAGACAAAAGCGCACGCCCGGAGCGAAATAGCGAAAGCAGTGCAGAGTGGAGCCGCAGTGAGTTATACACACGACAGTTCTGGACTGGCAGCGGCGGAACGGCACTACGGTTCCGGGCATGCTGCGGTTCCGGGCAAGCATTGAGAAGGGTGCCGGGCCCGACCCCTCAGGTCTCCCCTCTCCCGTTTCCATACTGCTCAGGAGCGAGATGTCGGGGACCGGTGAGCCGTGAGACAACACAAGGGACTGGTCTGGGGGCAGTACGAGAAGGCTGAAAGAGTAAAATGAAACAGTCGTCAAAGCAAGAGGAAGGGGGAGAGGACAGGCATG
>CANQCS010000104.1 GCA_947589745.1 uncultured Oscillospiraceae bacterium | reverse complement strand
AGGGGCCCCAGCCCCTTAAGCAATTTTTTGGTTACTTTTTGTTTGCACAAAAAGTAACCCAGGGTCAGCAGGGACCGAAGGTCCCTACCATCTCTCCCAGGGGCTGGAAGCCCCTGCCCCCAGTCTTTCCTAAAATATGGAAAAAACTTTCCTAATTTTTTTGACAACCCCCATCCAGGGGATTATAATAATAGGTGCGACCGCCCGGCGGTCAAAAAGACTATTTTTTAGGGGGGACAAAAATGCAATATACCATTGAGGGTACGCCGCTGCCAGTGGCCATCTGCCGTCTCGCCCCTGGCGAGACCATGATCACCGAGAGAGGCAGCATGAGCTGGATGAGCCCCAACATGAAGATGGAGACCACCTCCAACGGCGGCTTCGGCAAGGCCCTGGGCCGTATGTTCTCCGGCGAGGCCCTGTTCCAGAACCGCTACACCGCCCAGGGCGGCGAGGGCATGATCGCTTTCGCCTCCAGCTTCCCCGGCTCCATCCGGGCCTTTGAGATCGGCCCCGGCCGGGAGCTGGTCCTCCAGAAGAGCGGCTTCCTGGCCTGCGAGAGCTCCGTCAGCCTCTCCGTCCACTTCCAGAAGAAGCTGGGCGCCGGGTTCTTCGGCGGCGAGGGCTTCATCATGCAGAAGCTCTCCGGCTACGGCGTCGCCTTCGCCGAGTTCGACGGCCATGTGGTGGAGTACGACCTGGCCCCCGGCCAGTCCATCGTGGTGGACACCGGCTACCTGGCCGCCATGGACGCCACCTGCTCCATGGATATCCAGTCCGTGCCCGGCGTGAAAAACGCCCTCTTCGGCGGCGAGGGCCTCTTCAACACCGTCATCACCGGCCCCGGACATATCTACCTCCAGACCATGCCCATCAGCTCCGTGGCTGGGGCCATCCGGCCCTTCATCGCTACCGGGAATTGAATTGGAAACCAGAATGTCATCGCGGGGCCTGCCCGGACTGCCGTCCGGGCGGGTCCCGCTGTGCTGTGGGATAAATTTGCGGTGGGTGAAATTTTGCGGTTGTTTTTTCCTGCACGGTGTGCTATACTATGTAAGTCTGATATTTTTGATTATGGATATCACAAATCAGTGAAAAGGCGTACCGGCCCTGAAGCTCCCGGCTCACGGAGCTGTATCGGATGCGGAGTAGCCGGCGCATATCGAAGGAGTGTCTCAAATGGGCGAAAACAAAGACTACCTGACCCATACCGAGGAGCAGGGCTGCATCCATATCTCCGAGGACGTGCTGGCGTCCATCGCCTCCGGCGCGGCCGAGGAGGTGGAGGGCATCAGCGGCCTCATGAACCTGGCCACCAAGAAGTCCGGCGCCAAGGGCGTGCGCCTGTCCGTGGACGGCGACAAGGCCGTCATCGACCTGTACGTAATGATCCGCTACGGCTACGCCATCCCCGAGGTGGCCGGAAAGATCCAGGAGGCCGTGGCCGGGTCCATCGAGTCCATGACCGGCTTCTCCGTCAAGGCCGTCAACGTCCATGTGGGCGGCGTCAGCTTCCAGTGATCCCTTCGGGCGTTTTTGTGTGAGAGTGTGCGGGAGGACTTGAGCCATGTTGCGAAATACGGCGCGGGAGATCGCCATGCATCTCTCCTATGAACTGAGCTTCACCGACCTGACCGCCGGGGAGCTGCTGGACCAGCGGCTCAGTGACGAGCACTTCGGCGCTCTGGCCCCGGAGTACGAGGTCTACGGCGAGACCCCCGGCCCGGCCCAGAGGGAGTACATCCGCCGGGTGGTGCAGGGCGTGGCGGACCATGGCTACGAGCTGGACCGGTACATTGAGAAGTACGCCAAGGGCTGGCGCTTCGAGCGGATGCCCCTGGTGGCCACCGCCATCATGCGGCTGTCCATGTACGAAATTCTGTACATGCCGGACATCCCCAACGGCGCCTCCATCAACGAGGCTATCGAGCTGGCCAAGAAGTACGAGAACCCCGACGTGGTGCGGTTCATCAACGGCATCCTGGGCACCTTTGTCCGCCAGGAGGCCGGCATCCCCGCCAAGGAGAAACCGGCGGAGGGCGCCGGGGCGGAAAAGCCGGAAACATAAAAGTGCAAAAGAGCGCACGATGGTGCGCTCTTTTTGTAGGAAGTGATAGGAAGGAGGCGCGGCCTTGGAGCAGCGCGTCTTTGGCGTATCCGAACTGAACAACATCGTGAAGGCCCTGCTGGAGAGCGTGCCGGAGCTGGGGCACGTGTACGTCCGGGGGGAGATCTCCAACTACAAGCTCTACCCCTCCGGCCACCACTATTTCACCCTCAAGGACGCGGAGGGGGCCATCCGCTGCGTCATGTTCAAGGGGCAGGCCCTCCGGCTGCGGTTCCGGCCGGAGAACGGCATGAAGGTCATCGCCCTGGGCCGGGTCAGCGTCTTCCCCCGGGACGGGGCCTACCAGCTCTACTGCGACGCCCTCAGCCCCGACGGCGTGGGGGACCTCCACGTGGCCTTCGAGCAGCTGAAGGAACGGCTGTACCGGGAGGGTCTCTTCGACCCCGCCCACAAGAAGCCCCTTCCCCCCTACCCCAAGGCCATCGCCCTCATCACCTCCGGCAGCGGCGCGGCGGTCCACGACATGATCCGCATTCTGCGGCGGCGGTACCCCCTGGCGGCGGTGAAGGTCCTGCCCGTCCGGGTCCAGGGCCCAGAGGCCCCGCCGGAGATCGCCGGGGCCATCCGGTACGCCAACGCCCACCGGGTGGCGGACCTCATCATCACCGGACGGGGCGGCGGGTCCATCGAGGACCTGTGGTGCTTCAACGACGAGCGGGTGGCCCGGGCCATCTACGACTCCGACATTCCTGTCATCTCCGCCGTGGGCCACGAGCCGGACGTGACCATCTCCGACTTCGTGGCGGACGCCCGGGCCTCCACCCCCTCCAACGCCGCGGAGATGGCGGTGCCGGACCGCTCGGAGCTGCTGGACCGTCTGGAGGGCGTCCGCCTCCAGATGGTGCGGAGCGAGACTGCCCGGCTGGCCCTGCTGCGGCGGAAGCTGGAGGAGCTGAGCACCAAGCGGGTGCTGACGGACCCCATGGCCCCCATCCAGGACAAGCGGCAAGCCCTGGACCACGCCCAGCGGGACCTGGCCCACGCCATGGAGCGGCGGCTGGCCGGTCCCCGGCAGCAGCTCTCCGGCCTGGCCGCGTCCCTGGACGCCATGAGCCCGCTGAAGGTGCTGGGCCGGGGCTTCGCCGTGGCCCAGGACAGTGAGGGCCGCATCCTCCGCAGCGCGGAGGAGGTCAGCCCCGGCGACAGCGTCACGGTGCGGCTGGCCAGGGGCAGGCTGGACTGCGAGGTCCGGCAAACCATACTTGGGGAGGAACAGGCATGAGCGCAAAAAAAGAAGCTCCTAAGAGCTTTGAGGAAAATATGGCCCGGCTGGAGGAGATCGTGTCCCAGCTGGAGCGGGGGGACGCCCAGCTGGCGGAGTCCCTGGCCCTCTTTGAGGAGGGCACCAAGCTGGCCTTCGCCTGCTCGGTGATGCTGGAGGACGCGGAGCAGAAGGTGGTGGCCCTCCGCAAGGGCCCCGGCGGCGAGCCGGAGGAGCTGCCCTTCCTTGACTCGGAGGAATGACCATGAATAAGGCCGCTTACGACGCGCGGTACGGCGCGTATCTGGAACAGATTGAGGCGCAGCTCCGCGCCTTCTTCACCGGCTCCCCCGCCTGGGGGGACCTGTACGAGGCCATGCGCTACAGCCTCCTGGCCGGGGGCAAGCGCATCCGGCCGGTGCTGGCCCTGGAGTTCGCCCGGCTGTCGGGGCTGGGGGACGGCTGGGCCGGGGCCCTGCTCCCCGCCTGCGCGGTGGAGCTGGTCCACACCTACTCTCTGATCCACGACGACCTGCCCTGCATGGACGACGACGACCTCCGCCGGGGCAAGCCCACCAGTCACAAGGTCTTCGGGGAGACCATGGCCGTCCTGGCCGGGGACGCCCTCCAGCCCGCGGCCTACGAGGCCATCCTGTCCTCCGGCCTCTCCCCCGCCCAGCGGGCGGAGTGCGCCCTGATCCTGGCGAAAGCCTCCGGCCCCGGCGGCATGGTGGCGGGCCAGGTGCTGGACACCCTCCACGCGCCCATGACCGAGGCCGAGCTGCGGCAGGTCCACGCCCTCAAGACCGGGGCCATGATCCGGGCCGCCTGCGCCATCGGCTGCGTCTGCGGCAACGGGGACGGGGCCATGCGGGCGGCGGCGGACGGGTACGCCGCCAACCTGGGGCTGGCGTTCCAGATCAGGGACGACATGCTGGACGTCATCGGCGACGTGTCCCAGTTCGGCAAGCCCATCGGCTCCGACCGGGAGGAGGGCAAGGTCACCTTTGTGGACCTGTTCGGCCTGGAGGGCTGCGAGGCCCTGGTGCGGGAGCACACGGACCGGGCCAAGGATGCCCTCGCCGCCGTCCCCTGGCGGGAGGCCCCGGACTTCCTGCTGGCCCTGGCGGACACCCTGGCGGACCGGCGGGCGTGACCGGGCCCCGCGGACTGTCAAAATAAAGGAGCACGATCTACCATGGGTTTTGCGGAACTGTTCCTCATCGGCGTAGGCCTGAGCATGGACGCCTTCGCCGTCTCCATCTGCAAGGGGCTCACCATGCGGAAGATGCGGTGGGACCAGGCGGCGGTGATCGCCCTGTTCTTCGGCGGGTTCCAGGCGCTGATGCCCGCCGCGGGCTGGCTGCTGGGCAAACAGTTCGAGCGGTACATCACCAGCATCGACCACTGGATCGCCTTTCTGCTCCTGGGCTACATCGGCGGCAAGATGATCTGGGACGCCTTCCACGAGGAGGACGAGGCCGTCTCCGCCAAATTCGACCTGAAGGAGCTGCTGATGCTGGCCGTGGCCACCAGCATCGACGCCCTGGCGGTGGGCATCACCTTCGCCTTTCTCCGGGTGCGCATCGTCCCCGCCGCGGCCCTCATCGGCTGCACCACCTTCGCCATCTCCCTGGGCGGCGTGTGGATCGGCCAGCGGTTCGGCAGCAAATACAAGAGCAAGGCCACCCTGGCCGGCGGCGTCATCCTCTGCTGCATCGGGCTGAAGATCCTGCTGGAGCACCTGGGGCTGCTGGGATAACTTCTCTCATATTTTTTGATCTCCCCTCATAGGCTGTACAGCCGGCGGTCATGCCGGCCATACTACCGATGAGGGGAAATTACTTATGGAGGAAACTTGCAATCAGGTCTTTCTGCGGGGCGAGGCCGCCGGGGAGCCCTGTGTGTCCCACGAAAACCACGGCCAGCGGTTCTGCCGCTTCCCGTTCTCCGTCCGCCGCCTCTCCGGCCAGACCGACGACCTGTACGTCATCGCCACCGCCGGACAGCTGGCCCCCCTGCTGCCCCTGGCGGGCAGGCGGCTCGCCATCGAGGGCCAGCTCCGGTCCTTCAACAACAAGAGCGGCTGCGGCAGCCGGCTGGTGATCTCCGTCTTTGCCCGGCTCCTCACCGCCACGGACGAGGAGGACGACCTGAACCACATCCGCCTGCGGGGGGTGCTGTGCAAGCCGCCGGTGGTGCGGCGGACGCCCCTGGGCCGGTGCATCTCGGACATGATGCTGGCGGTGAACCGGCGGTACGGCAGGGCAGACTACCTGCCCTGCATCGCCTGGGGCCAGGTGGCCATGGTGACGGGGCGGCTCCGGGTGGGGGACTGCCTGGGCCTGGAGGGCCGGGTCCAGAGCCGGGTCTACACCAAGCTCATCGACGGCTGCCCCCAGGACCGGGTGGCCTATGAGGTCAGCGTGATGCACCTGCTGGAGGACGGGGAGGATGATCTGTGAGCCGGATGGCCGTTTTATCTGGCGCCGCCCGCTCCCTTGACAGCGCAGAAATATTTTTGTAAAATAGAAAATATAGGAATGGTCACTACTCATGTGGCGATTCTAAGGGGGCCGGTCTTATGCTGTTTCTATGGGGCCTTGTATCGGTCATCTTGGTTCTGCTGTTCGTGTTTCTCGCTATGAAAGCGTTCGATGCCCTGACAGATATTCTGAACAAAGTGCAGGCCCGCTATCAGCAGGCCAGCCCCGAATGGCATCTCATGCTGATGGTGACAGTCATAGCCGTTGGGACTGTGCTCTTTTTGCTGGCCATGCTCGCCTGGATATATTGATTCCCGCCCCCGGCGCTCGCCAGCGCCGGGGGCTTTTTTGCGCCCGGTTGCGACCTTCTTCCCCTCCCAAACATCACTCCCGCTTTTTCCGTCCGTTCAAAATTTTCCCCCTCTCCCCCCATTCTCCCGGTTGAAAACGGGCGGGAAATGTTGTATACTGCGTATGTATGCCATCCGCGGACAAACGCGGGCGGCGAAGGAGGCGGAGCATGGCGCGGCTGGAGCTGGTGGTGACGGCGGAGGAGGACGGCCGGACGGTCCTCTCCCTGCTGAAAAACCGGCTGGGCCTGTCCACCGGTCTCATCCGCCGCCTCAAGCGGGCGGAGTCCGGCCTGACCCTCAATGGGGCGCGGGTGTTCACCGACGCTCCTGTCCGCGCCGGGGACCGCCTGGCGGCGGACCTGGACGCGGCGGAGCGGGCCACGGCGGTGGAGCCGGTGCCCATGGACCTGGACATCCTTTTTGAGGACGGGCACCTGCTGATCCTCAACAAGCCCGCCCCCCTGGCGGTGATCCCCTCCTCCCTGTCGCCGGGGGAGCCATCTCTCGCCAGCGGCCTGGTCCACTACCTGGGGCCGGGGGCCGCCTTCCACCCGGCGAACCGGCTGGACCGGGGCACCACCGGGGTGATGGCGGTGGCCAAGTCCGGCTTCATCCACGACCGCCTCCAGCGGCAGCTCCACACCGACGCCTTTTCCCGGTCGTACCTGGCCGTGTGCGTAGGGGCCCCGGAGCCGCCGGAGGGCCGCGTGGACCTGCCCATCGCCCGGGCCCCCGGCTCGGTGCTGAGGCGGCAGCCGGACCCGGCGGGCCGCCCCGCCTCCACGGACTACCGGGTCGTTGACACCGCTGGGCCCTTTGCCCTGGTGTCCCTGCGGCCCAGGACCGGGCGCACCCATCAGATCCGCGTCCACATGGCGGCCTTGGGCTGTCCCCTGGCCGGGGACTGGCTCTACGGGACGGAGGCCCCGGAGCTGATTGGCCGCCCCGCCCTCCACGCCGCCGCCCTGGAGCTGGTCCACCCGGTGACGGGACAGGCCCTCTCCTTCTCCGCGCCCCTGCCGGAGGATATGAGATCACTACTTGAAAAGGGTCCTAATACTTTTTCTTGAAAGAAAAAGTATCAAAAAGAACTTTACTATCGCTCTCAAAGCGTTGCAATCCTTGCGATTCCCGCACGGTAACGGAGTATACTTCTATTGGGAGAAAAGTATAACTATGTCGGTACTGATTTTTCTTGACCTGGAATGGAATACCACGTTTTACCGCAGCAAGGGGGAGCGCCTGCCCTTCCATGAGCTGATCGAGGTGGCCGCCATCAAGGTGGACCGGGACACCGGGGCCATGCTGGACTCCTTCCACAGCTACGTCCACCCCAAGGTCAGCCGCAAGATCGACAGCCGCACCTACCGCCTGCTGCCCTACAGCCGGGAGGAGCTGCGGGAGCTGCTGGCCGAGGCCCCCGGCTTTCTGGACATGGGGCCTGAGTTCCTTCACTGGTGCGGCGACGACCCGGTGTTCATCGAGTGGGGCAACAACGACGTGGACGTGCTGCTGAAAAACTTCGAGTTCCACCGCCTCTCCTTCGACGCCGGGTGGAAGTGCGAGTATTTCGACCTCCAGTATATGTACCAGAAGCTGTTCGGCGGCGACATGGCCCTCCAGCCCTCCCTGGAGAAGGCGGTGACGGAGCTGGAGATGGACACGGACCTGGATTTCCACAGCGCCTGGAACGACACCTACTACACGGTGCTGGTCTACCAGACCATGCTGGACCGGTTCGAGGGCCTGACGCTGTTCCACAAGCCCCCCAAACCCAAGGGCCCCCCGCCCCTGTGGGAGCTGGACCTGGGGACCTTCGACAGCCGCTGGTCCTGCAAGAACCGGCGGGAGGTGTCCCAGCCGGTGTGCCCCCTCTGCGCCCAGCCCCTGGTGCTGGGCCGCTGGGTCCGCACCGGCCCCACGGAGCAGATCCAGCGCTGCCGGTGCCGGGAGCACCGGAGGCTGTACCTGGTGGTGACGGCGGAGCAGGACGGCCGCCAGTGGGCCTGCCGGGCCGCCATCTACAAGGACGCGGGCCACTACGCCGAGCGGTACCACAAGACCTTGCGGAAGCTGCGGGAGAAGCAGAACCAGTCCGCACGGGATTCCCAGGCGGCGGGCTGATACTTTTTCTTGAAAGAAAAAGTATCAAAAAGAACTTTAATACCGCTACCAAAGCGTTGCAATCTCTACATTTCTCGCACGGTAACGATACCTTGTTCTGATTGGAGAATAATATACTGCATATACAGGACGGGCCGGAGAGGCCTGTCCTTCTTTTTTCTCATGCTAGGAGCTGATTTTATCATGGAAAAATCCTGCCTGTTTTGCCGCCCCACAGGCCGCTGTCCGCCACAGATGCACAAAAAATGAAGTAATTTCTGCCGATTTTTCTATTTGACATTTTTTGTGTACGGAATATAATAATTAAGGCTTTTTCTGCACTATACCCAACTATTCAACTGAGGAGGAAGAGACAAACATGAAAGCCATTATGCGAAAGGACCGGCTGTTCATCCGGGTGGCCATCGGCTTTGTGCTGGGCATCCTGCTGGGCGTGCTGCTCCCCGACATCAGCATCAAGACCAAGGTCGTGGGCGACATCTATCTGAACATGATCAAGCTCATGATCATCCCCATCGTGTTCTGCGCGGTGTTCTGCGGCATCGCCAACATCCGGGACGGCGCTCTGCTCCGCCGGATCGGCGCCCGGACCGTCATCCTGTACGTGGTCATGTTCGTGGCCTCGTCCATCGTGTCCCTGGCCATCGCCTGGATCATCCGTCCGGGCCTGGGCACGGTGTTCGAGAACGCCCCCACCTATGACCCCAGCAACCTGGTGAGCCCCACCATCTCCAGCTTCCTGGCCAACATCGTGCCCTCCAACATCATCCAGGCCGCCGCCAACGGCGACACCCTGCCGGTGATCCTCTTCACCATCGTCTGCGCCGTGGCCGTGGTGGCCGTGGGCAGCGCCGCCCAGCCGGTGGTGGACTTCGTCAACAGCCTGTCCTCCATCATGTTCAAGGTCCTGGGCTACTTCATGGAGTTCTCCCCCATCGGCGTGCTGTCCCTGATGGCCTTCTCCGTGGCCCAGTACGGCGCGGGCATCTTCAGCGCCCTGGCGAAGTACATCGGCACCTGCTGGCTGGCCTGCATCGTGACCTACATCGTGGTCATGGTCCTGCCGGTGTGGCTGTACACCAAGGTGAGCCCCGTCAAATTTATGAAGGCCTGCGGCAAGATTGCCCTGGTGACTCTGTCCACCACGTCCTCCGCCGCCACCCTGCCCACCACCATCAACGTCAGCGTGGACGACCTGGGGGCCCCCGAGGACATCTCCAAGTTCACCCTGCCCCTGGGCTGCACCATCAACATGTGCGGCGGCGCCTGCTCCTTCTGCTGCCTGGCGGTGTTCGTGTCTGACTTCTACAACATCGACCTGCCCCTGCAGACCATCGTGTTCCTGGTGGTCATCGCCACCCTCATCAACATGGCGGCTCCCGGCATCCCCGGCGGCGGCGTGGTGCTGGGCGCGTCCTTCCTGTCCATCCTGGGCCTGCCCTTCGACCTGATGGGCGCCATCAGCGGCTTCTACCGTCTGCTGGACATGGCCTTCACCACCATGAACGTGGAGGGCGACGTGGCGGCCAACCTGATCATCGCCAAGAGCGTGGGCGACTACGACGCATCGAAAGCAAAGTAATCGATGAAACGCATCGGCTATCAAGGCATGGAGGGTAGCAACTCCCTAGCTGCGGCCCGGGACATGGCCAAGTCCCTGGGCTGGACGGACGCGGAGTACGTGCCCCTCATCACCTCCCGGGGCGTGGTGGACGCCATGCAGGCGGGCACGGTGGAGTACGGCGTCATGGCCACGCGGAACCACGTGGCCGGGGTGGTCCTGGAGAGCGAGGCCGCTCTCAGCGGCCTCCACTACCGCCTGCTGACGGCGGACACCGTCTCCATCCGGCACCATCTCTTTGTTCTGAGTGAGAACGTCACCTCCATTGACACCGTGGCCTCCCACATCCAGGCGCTGAAGCAGTGCGCCGGGCATCTGCGGGAGCAGTATCCCGCCGCCCAGTGGCGGGAGGTGGAGGACACCGCTATCGCGGCCCGGTACCTGGCGGAGGGGGCTCTGCCCCCCACCGCCGGGGTCCTGTGCCGCCAGGACGCCGGGGAGGCGTTCGGGCTGCATCTCCTGCAAAAGGATTTGCAGGATGATGCCCACAACGCAACGGACTTTATTCTTTTTACTTTAGAATAAAATAAAAAGACGCCATCTGCCTTGGCAGGTGGCGTCTCCTTATTCTCTTCGGGACAGAGTGCCGTGGGGCTCCGCCCCCCCGGTGGATGGTAGGGACCTCCGGTCCCTGCTCCCCCTGGTTACTTTTCCCTTGCAGGAAAAGTAACCAAAAGTGCACTCAAGAAAACCAGGAATGGTTTTCTTGAGAAT
>CANQCS010000103.1 GCA_947589745.1 uncultured Oscillospiraceae bacterium | reverse complement strand
TTTTGTGCAAACAAAAAGTAACCAAAAAATTGCCAGCCCTACGGGCTGGACCCCCTTACTATTTTTTGATTTGTTTTACGCTCCCCCTGTGGCTGGTTTGGTCTAAACCGCGCCGGGGTCCGTGTATGGGATTTTGCGGCTACCCGAATATGTTCCCAAGAACATCCTGCTGCGGCGCAAGTTCCGCCGCTTGGGGCGGCGGAACCGAACATTGGCTGCGCTGGTCGTTTTCCGTTGTCTTGGTGCTGGTTGCTCCGTTCCACTACGCAATTGATAGATGGTTCTATTTGTGGGAAAGGGATACGGGCTTTTGTTTCGGACAGCGCGGCAAACCGGGATTTGTGGAGGAATCATGACAACAGTATATTTTGTCCGTCATGCAGAGCCAAATTATAACAACCATGATGATTCTCTTCGGGAATTGTCTGCCAAAGGATTGAAAGACAGAAAATTAGTTACAGCTTTTTTGGCTGACAAGGGAATAGATGTAGCTTTATCGAGTCCATATAAAAGAGCAATAGATACGATTAGAGATTTTACAGATTCAGTTGGGCTTCATATTGATATTATAGACGAATTCCGGGAAAGGAAAGTTGACAGCGAATGGATCGAGGATTTTGTTTCATTTTCACAGCGACAGTGGAATGATTTTTCATATAAATTATCAGACGGAGAATGTCTCCAAGAAGTTCAGGATAGAAACGTTTCTGCTTTGAAATCCGTTTTGGGTAAATATCAAGGGAAAAATATTGTTATAGGAAGTCATGGTACTGCTCTAAGTACAATTATCAATTTTTATGATCATACTTTTGGATACGAAGATTTTGCGAAAATCAAGAGTAAAATGCCGTGGATAGTGGAGTTTGAATTTGATGAAAACGCAAAATTACTTGCAATAAGAAAACATGATTTATTCTGACAGCTTCCCGTTTGTCTCCCCATCCCCACCCCACCCGACAACCACCGCGCCCTCAATTGCGTAGTGGAACGGAGCAACTGGCAGTAAGACTAAGGAAAAACAAAAGCGCACCCCCGATGAATGCTTTCCCTGGCCCCTAGTTCCACCATCCATCTGCCCTTAACCGTCCTCCCCGGGGATTCTTAAGGGGCCCTGGCCCCTTAAGCAACTTTTTGGTTACTTTTTGTTTGCACAAAAAGTAACCCAGGGTGCGCGGCGAAGCTGCGACATGATAAAGAGGTGGTAGGGGCCGGAGGCCCCTACTTGATTTGCACTGTGGGGCTGCCGCCCCCCAGCCCCTGCGCTTCGACTGGAGGTCACCATCCATGTTTATAGAGGGCATCTTCCTCAATTCCCCCCTGCCGGGAAATTCATACTTGTCTGCCCTCCCCGCCGTGGGGGCCATCGGCGACCGGGAGCACCGGCTGCGCTTCACGGCCCCGGTGACGTTTCTCGTAGGAGAAAACGGAACCGGAAAATCCACGATCATGGAGGCGCTTGCCGTGGCCTGCGGCTTCAACGCCGAGGGCGGGACACGGAATTTCAGCTTCTCCACTGAGGACACCCACTCGGAGCTGTGCCAGTATCTCACTGTGTCCCGGCGGGGCTACCCGAAGGACGGCTTCTTTCTCCGGGCGGAGAGCTTCTACAACGCCGCCAGCTACATTGACCGCCTGGACCGGGAGCCGGGGCTGGGCGGCCACATCATCGACAGCTACGGCGGCAAGTCCCTCCACCACCAGTCCCATGGGGAGAGCTTTCTGGCCCTGGTCCAGAACCGGTTCGGCGGCCATGGCCTGTACCTCCTAGACGAGCCGGAGGCGGCTCTGTCCCCGTCAAGACAGCTGACTTTACTGTGCCTGATGCACCAGCTGGTAGAGGAAGATTCCCAGTTTGTCGTGGCGACACACTCGCCGATTTTGATGGCCTATCCGGGGGCACAGATACTTCTTTTGGATGAGGAGGGCATCCGGCCCATAGACTATAAGGAGACGGAGCACTATCAGCTCACCAAGGTGTTTTTGGAAAACCCGGAGAGAATGATTAAGCGGCTGTTCGGATAGGTGGGAGGGGGCTCCGCCCCCACCGGGTCAGTAGGCACCCCCAGGCGGGGTGCGGCCCCTGGTGACTTTTCCCTTGCCGGAAAAGTCACCAAAAGGGCATTTAAGAAAACCTAGGTTTTCTTAAAAATCTTTCCTTATTTTTTGTTTAGTTTTGCGCTCGCCCTGTGGTTGGTTTGGTCTAAACCGTGCCGGGGGCCGTGTATGGGATGTTGCGGCTACCCGAATATGTTCCCAAGGGGATTGAAGCGCTGGGGCGGGGGCGCATTGGGTGCGTTGGTCGGTTTTGTGCTTGTCCAACTGCCGGTTGCTTCGTTCCACTACGCAATTGATAGATTTCCGTATACGGCTTGTATCCGTACTGCGTCCTGCTCCGTTCCACTACGCAAGGGGTGGCGCGGAGCTGGGCGGGGGAAATGTTAGTGATTTTATATGAAGTCTTACGGAATACGGCACTTGAAGTTGTTCCCGGCGTGTGGTATCATGTGTGCATGGTTCCACACATCGGGAAATATTAATTGTGGAGGAAAAGCGGATGGACAACAAACCAGCAATCGCTGCCGGAGTTCTCCTGATTCTTTGCCTGATTTGTATTGCGGTCCAACTATTTCAACATACAGAAATTCCGGGCTTCCTGCTTGCATTCACAGGCGTAGTGTGCGGCTTCCTGCTAAAGTGCCTCTACGACAACCACAAGAGCCAGCAGCAAAAGAAATAAGCCCGTCCATCTGTTCCCCCAATTTCCCCCAAAAAGCAAACCGACCAGCACCATCCACCAATTGCGTAGTGGAACGGAGCAACCGGCAGTCGGACTACGGAAAAAAACCAGCACAGCAGTACCGATGAAAGCTTTCTCTGGGAACATCTCAGAATAAACTGCCCTTAACGCCCTTCCCACACGGAGGGGATTCTCAAGGGGGCCAAAGCCCCCTTGAGCAACTTTTTGGGTACTTTTTGTTTGCACAAAAAGTACCCCAGGGTCAGCAGGGGCCGACGGCCCCTCCCGACCCCCCAGGGGCTGGAAGCCCCTACGCAGGGACCAACCCCCTGCGATTACCGGAAATAAAGGAGAATGACAATGGGTAAACTATTTGGCACCGACGGCATCCGCGGGATCGTCGGTGAGAATCTGACCGCCGAGCTGGCCTACCGTGTGGGCCAGGCCGTTACCACCGTGCTCTTTGAGGAGACCGGCGAGAAGCCGCTTCTGACCATCGGGATGGATACGCGCATCTCCTCCGACATGCTGGAGGGCGCGCTGATCTCCGGCATCACCTCCGTGGGCGGCGACGTCATGCCCCTGGGCACTATCCCCACCCCCGCCGTGGCCTACCTGACCGTCAAGGTGGGCGCCGCCGCGGGCATCGTGATCTCCGCCAGCCACAACCCCTTCGAGCACAACGGCATCAAGGTCTTCAACAGCCAGGGCTACAAGCTCTCCGACGCCCTGGAGGACAGGGTGGAGGCCAAGATCCTGTCCTCCGAGCCCATCCCCATCAAGAAGGGCGGCGACATCGGCAAGCGCATCCACGGCATGAAGAACCTGAAGTACGAGTATATCATGCACCTGGCCAACACCATCCAGGACGATCTGGGGGGACTGCGGGTGCTCATCGACTGCGCCAACGGCGCCGCCGCCGCCACCGCCCCGGACCTGTTCGCCAACTTCGCCATCGAGGCCGACTTCATCCACCGCAAGCCCAACGGCGTCAACATCAACGACCGCTGCGGCTCCACCCACATGAAAAACCTGGCCGCCATGGTCACCGCCGGTGAGTACGACCTGGGCATCGCCTTCGACGGCGACGCCGACCGCTGCCTCATGGTGGACGAGAAGGGCAGCATCGTGGACGGCGACAAGACCATGGCCGTCTGCGGCAAGTATATGCGGGACCAGGGCCTCCTCACCGGGTGGACCATCGTGGGCACGGTCATGAGCAACCTGGGCCTCCACGAGTTCTGCAACAAGAACAACATCCGCCTCATCTGCACCCCCGTGGGGGACCGGAACGTGCTGGAGAAGATGCTGGAGTTCGGCTACCGCATCGGCGGCGAGCAGTCCGGCCACACCATTTTCACCGACTACGCCACCACCGGCGACGGGCAGCTCACCGCGCTGCAGTTTTTGCAGATCCTCAAGCGCAGCGGCAAGACTGCCTCGGAGCTGGCGTCCATCTGCCCCAGCTATCCCCAGGTGCTGGAGAACATTGAGCTGCCCAACCGGCCGGGGCTGAAGGAGGACATCATGGCCTCGGAGACGCTGCTGCGGGCCATCCGGACGGAGGAGGAGCGGCTGGGCGGCGAGGGCCGCGTCCTGGTCCGGCCCTCCGGCACCGAGCCCCTGATCCGGGTGATGGTGGAGGCAAAAACCCAGCAGCAGGCTGGGGATTGTGCCGGACGGCTGAGTCAAGTGGTGAAATCACTGAAAATGTGAGAAAAAAGATTCATAAATTTTCAATAGTGACTTGACAAACGCAAAGGAAGATAGGTATAATAAATGACACTTGAAGACACCCATCATCTGACAGCTTACGACCCCCTGACCGACGAGCAGCTGTGCGCGCTGGCGAAGGCGGGGGACCGGGACGCGGAGGAGCTTCTGGTCCGGCGCTACCAGCGACTGGTGCGGGGGCTGGCCCGGCCATACTATCTGGCGGGGGGCGACAGCGACGACCTGATCCAGGAGGGGATGATTGGGCTGATCTTTGCGGTACGGGAGTACGACGGCGAGAGCGCCGGCTTCCGGACCTTTGCCGAACGATGTATCCGCAACCGGCTGTATTCCGCGCTCCGGGCGGCCGCCCGGGATAAGCACATGCCCCTTAATCAGTCGGTACCACTTGAAATACCCTTCTTTGAAAGTCCCACCTGCTTGTACGGTGCCTCCGCCGTATCCCAGACCAACCCCGAGGACCTGCTGATCGGCCGCGAGAATGTCCGGGATCTCCTGGAGGGTGTCCGCAGGCAGTTATCCCCGTTCGAGGCTGAGATCTTGGGGTACTATTTGGATGGCCTGACCACGCGGGAGATGGCCGAAGCGGTTTCACGGTCCCCAAAATCGGTGGACAACGCCGTGCAGCGCATCCGGCGCAAAGCAGCGCGGCACCTTGGACCCGGCGTGAACAGCGAGAGCTGACCGCATATATTTTTTCTATTTCAAAGAGAGGGTAAAGACATGTACCAAGACAAGACCTTAGTTTGCAAGGAGTGTGGCAAGGAGTTCGTTTTCACTGCCGGTGAGCAGGAGTTCTACGCCGAGCGTGGTTTCCAGAACGAGCCTCAGCGCTGCAAGGCTTGCCGTGACGCCCGCAAGAACGCGGCCCGCGGTCCCCGTGAGTATTTCACGGCTGTTTGCGCCGCCTGCGGCCGTGAGGCCCGGGTTCCTTTCGAGCCCAAGAGCGACCGTCCTGTGTATTGCAGTGACTGCTTTGCGAAGATCCGCGAGCAGGGCTAATAGATTGCCACAAAGAGAACGCCCCCGCCAGGGGGCGTTCTCCTTTTTGGCAATCCCAGGGGGGATAGGGGGGCGGCAGCCCCCACAATGCCAATCAGTAGGGGCCTCCGGCCCCTACCACCTCTTAAACTGACTTTCAGTGCTTGCCAGCACCCCGGGGTACTTTTCCCGCGCGGGAAAAGTACCCAAAAGGGCGCCAGCCCTACGGGCTGGACCCCCTTTTAAATTCATTAAGAGAAAATGGTTCGTATGAAGTACCCAGAGAAAGCATCCGGCGAGGGTGCTTTCTTTTTTCCTTATTCCGACTGCTGGTTGCTCCGTTCCACTACGCAATTGAGGGCGCGGTGGTTGTCGAGGCGTTGTCGTGGCTGGTCCCGGTTGTTCGTTACTGCACGATCAGCACTTTGGGCCCCCTATCTGTCGCGGACCATTCGTCCGCGACATCTTCCCCCTGCGGGGGAAGAGCGGCAGTCAAGGTGAAAAAATCATAGTGCGCACCCTGACTAAACACTCTGCGCAGAGCACCCCCTGTCCCTCACACAACGAATAGATACATCTATCAATGGCGTAGTGGAACGGAGCAAGACGCAGTTGGACAACGGAAAACGACCAGCGCACCCAATGGGCCCCTGCACCAGCGCTTAAAATCTCCTTGGGGACATATTTGGGTAGCCGCAAAATCCCATACACGGGACCCGGCGCGGTTTAGGGAAACCAGCCACAGGGGGAGCGCAAAACAAATCAAAAAATTAAAGGGGGTCCAGCCCGTAGGGCTGGCAATTTTTTGGGTACTTTTTGTTTGCACAAAAAGTACCCCAGGGTCAGCAGGGACCGAAGGTCCCTACCAGGACCCGCCAGGGGCCGGAGGCCCCTTCGCACCATCTATCAGAAAGAAATGGAGTTTTTTCTTTCCCCCTCTTGACAAACAACCTAATCTGTTGTATGGTTAATTACACAAGTAATGAACCACCGAACCGCGCCGCGGACGCGGCGCAGATCAGAAAGAAGGGATCGGCTATCAATGAGCGTCTGACCGAGCAGAAGTCCATCTATCTCCAGATCGGGGAGATGATCGAGACGGACATCCTCCGGGGAATCCTGCTGGAGGAGGAGCAGGTGCCCAGCACCAACGAGCTGGCCAAGCTGTACACCATCAACCCCGCCACCGCCGCCAAGGGCGTGGGGCTGCTGGTGGACGAGGGGATTCTGTACAAGCGCCGGGGCATCGGGATGTTCGTGGCCCCGGGGGCCAGGGACAAGATTCTGCAAAAGCGCCGGGCCGCTTTCGCGGCCAACCACATCGCCCCGCTGCTGGCGGAGGCCAGAAGCCTGGGCATCACCAGGGATGAACTACTTGAGATGATAGGAGAGACAGAGCTATGAGCCTCAAATGTGAACACATCGTCAAGACCTACAGCGGCCGGGACGTGCTCCAGGACGTGTCCGTGGAGTTCCAGCCGGGAAAAATTTATGGGCTGATCGGCCGCAACGGGGCGGGGAAGACCACCCTACTCAGCATCCTCACCGCCCAGAACCCCGCCAGCGCCGGGACCGTCACCCTGGACGGGGAGAAGGTGTGGGAGAACCGGAGCGCGCTGGAAAAGCTGTGCTTCTCCCGTGAGATCAGCGGCAGCGCCGAGAGCGGCATCTCCGCTATGAAGGTGAAGGAGTATCTCCGCATTGCCTCCACCTACTACGAGCACTGGGACAAGGCGCTGGAGAAGAAGCTGGTGGACCTGTTCCAGCTGGACGTGAAGAAGAAGATCGGCAAGCAGTCCAAGGGCATGCTGTCCATGGTGACCATCATCCTGGCCCTGTGCGCCAAGGCGCCCTACACGCTGCTGGACGAGCCGGTGGCGGGGCTGGACGTGGTGGCCCGGGAGCAGTTCTACAAGCTGCTGCTGGACGAGTACACCGCCACGGGCCGCACCTTCGTCATCTCCACCCACATCATCGAGGAGGCCGCCCCGCTGCTGGAGGAGATCGTCATTCTCCACGAGGGCAAGGTGCTGGTGGAGGGCAATACCCAGGAATTTCTGGACACCATGGCCTACGTCAGCGGCAGGGACGCCGACGTAGACGCCGCCACCGCCGGGCTGGAGGTCCACCACACCGAAACCGTGGGCCGCAGCAAGGGCGTCACCGTGTTCCTGCGGCCCGGCCAGCGCATCAATGAGAGCTATGATGTCACCGTCCAGCCGGTGAGCCTTCAGCAGGCCTTCGTGGCCCTGTGCGGGGAGGGGGAGAAGCATGAGGCGTAACCTGAAATTCTGGACCCGGTACACCTGGGAGAACGCGGAGATCATGCTGTCCCTCACGGCGCTCCTGGGGGTGCTGATGCTGCTGGGGCGGACCCGGCCCGCCTGGGACGTCTTTGCCGCCAGAGTGCCCTATCTGCTGCTGATGAGCGGCTGCTTCACGCTCTACCTCGTCAACACCTCCAGCCACACGCTGTACATCCCCCTGCTCATCGGCATGGGGGAGACCCGGCGGAACATCCTGTACGGCTTCCTGTACTACCGCCTGCTTGCCATCCTGACCACCCTGGCGGCCTGCGGCCTCATCTGGGCGCTGATTCCGGGGGAGATCTCCCGGCAGGGCCTGCGGCACCTGCCCATCCTTCTGGTGGCCATGCTGCTGCTCTCCGCCCTGGGCAGCATCGCGGGGACCCTCACCGTCCGCTGGAAATGGGTGGGCCTTGTGGCCCTTATGATCCCCTCCGGCATCTTCGGCGGCGTGATCGGATATACGGCGGTCGGCGACGGAACGCATCTGGAGAAGGTCCTCCAGGTGGTGACCAGGCTGCTGACGGGGACAGTCTGGCCCCTGGTGCTGGTCACTATCGTGGCGCTGGCCGCGGACGGCCTGCTCCAGCACCGCGTCGCGATGACACAGGAAGCGAAGATATAGGGGGTGCCACGGATGAAAACGATGCAAAAGGTCCTCCGGGTGAACCGGATGGACATTGTCTACCTGCTGGGGTTCCAGCTGGGATTCTTCCTGGTGGGCGTGGCGATCGTGCTGATCGTCAACCGCTTTTTCAATGAGGACCCGGACTTCGCCTGCATGGGGAGCATCATGGGGCTGGTGGGGTCGATGGCGGGTCTGCTGTGCCGGGGGAATCTGCTGGGCAAGACCCGCTGCAACCTGGCCCTGTCCATGGGACAGACCCGGCGATACGCCCTGGCGTCGGAGGTCATCTGCGATCTTGCGCTGATCGTGGTGGTCCTGGCGGTGAGCCGGACGCTCTACGCCCTGGAGAAGGGGCTGTACCTGGCCCTGTGGCCGGGATTCGAGAACGACATCCCCATGGAGGTGTTCTACCAGTGGTGGGTGCTGGTGCCGGTGACCCTGGCCGCGCTGGTGGTGGCGCTGTTCATCACCGCGATGATGATGCTCTCCAACAAGGCGATGCTGATTTGCTATCTGGCGTTCATCGTGTGCACGCTGGCTTTCAGCCGGGGCATGAGCGACCTGGAGGATGGCTACGGCGGGCCGCTGGCCGCCGTGGCCGGGTGGATCAGGACGGCGGTGGCCGCCGTCCCGCCGGCGGGGTGGGTGGCCATCGTCGTGGCTGCCGCCGTGGCGATGATGGGGTTTACCGTGTGGGTGTACCGCACGACGGAGGCGACGATATAATTTTGGAGGGGGCGTGAGCGCCCCCTCCTCCGCTTGCTGCGAGGGGGCCTCCGGCCCCCACCGGGTCAGATTCGCCCCCGGGCGGGGCGCACCCCTGGCCTACTTTTCCCCCACGGGAAAAGTAGGCAAAAGCGTGCTTAAGGGGGCTCGCGCCCCCTTAAGAATCCCTGCCGTTTGGAAGGACGTTAAGGGCAGTTTTCCGTAGGAAGTGTCCAGAGAAAGCTTTCATCGGGGGTGCTTTCTCTTTTTTTCCTTAGTCTTACTGCCGGTTGCTCCGTTCCACTACGCAATTGATAGATGAATCTATTCGATGGGTGAGGGGCTGGGTGCGTGGGGCAGAGAGTTTAGTCAGGGTAAGCACTGGGACTATTTTCTCCTTGACTGCCGCCCTTCCCCGCAGGGGAAGGTGGCGCGGACGACGGTCCGCGACGGATAGGGGACTTTAGGGCTGATTGTGCAGTAACTTCGTTTGATACTGGCAACATTGTGATCTCTGTATCCTCTGCCGACAAGTACATTTCTTCACATTCCCGCTGCGCCTCGATCAAAGTGTTGACCGCACTCTCTGTGGCGCGGAACAGCTTCAGATACATCTCTTTGTAGTCCGGCATTTTTCCTGTGTCCTCCTTCTGCGTTTTTCGACTCCATTATAATGCTTTAGAAGAAATAAATCAACCATAGTCGCTTATCATTCTTGTAATAGCTGATAAAATATTTCTATAGCATTGATGGGGAGGATACAGCATGGATGAACTTCTGCAACAAATGGGCGAGCGGATCATTGCCCGCAGAAAGCAACTGCGGCTGACTCAGGAAGAGTTGTCGGAAGCCGCCGGAGTGACGGCGCAGACGATCTCCACCGCCGAACTGGGGAAGAAAGCGCTCCGGCCTGAGAATCTCCTTAAAATCTGTACCGCTCTCGATATCAGCCCGGACTATCTGCTGTTGGGAAGGATATCCGGCGAGGACGCGGAAATTCTTTCGCATAAGGTTTCCTGCCTGACGCCGGAGCAATACCGGCATTTGGAGGATATCGTCAACAGCTTCATTGCGGCGGTGTCCGGTCAGTAAGGTCGAAAGATTATGATAGACTTCTCCCCCCTATGGGCGACCATGAAGGAAAAAGGCGTGACGCAGTACCGGCTGCTTCAGGACGGTATACTGGACAACCGCTCCCTGTCGGCGTTGAAACATGACAAGAATGTGACGCTGCTGACGTTGGAGCCGCTGTGCAAGGCGTTGGACTGTACGCTGGACGCTATCGTGAGATTTACTGAGGATACAGAGAACGAAAAAGAAGAGGATGCTGCCCATTGACAGCACCCTCTTTTCTTTTCTCCCGTCACCAGAAATCCATCCCTTGCGTAGTGGAACGGAGCAGGACGCAGTTGGACTATGGAAAAACGATCAACGCACCCAATGAGCCCCGCCCCAGCGCTTCACGTCCCCTTGGGGACATACTAGGGTAGCGGCTTCGCCCCATACACGGGACCCGGCCCGGTTTAGGCAAAACAGACCACAGGGGGAGCGCAAAACTAAACAAATAATGAGGAAAGATTCTCAAGAAAACCTCGGTTTTCTTGAGCACGCTTTTGGGTACTTTTCCCGTGGGGGAAAA
>CANQCS010000102.1 GCA_947589745.1 uncultured Oscillospiraceae bacterium | reverse complement strand
GGTGAGCAGTACGAGGTGGGCGTCATTGAAAAGGGAAACACCGAGATCGTGGCGGAAATGATTGCCGACGCCACCGGTGCGGACACCTTCAAAATCGAATCCACCGAGGAATATCCCACTACATACGACGAGCTTCTGGACGTCTCCCGACAAGAGGAGGATGATCCCCCGGAGATGGCGGGTACTGTGGAGAAGATGGACGATTACGATACGATTTTCCTCGGCTACCCGATCTGGTGGGGTGACACACCGACCATCATCAAGGTTTTTTTGCAGAGCTATGATTTCTCCGGCAAGACGATCATCCCATTCTGCACCCACGGTGGCAGCGGACTTGCCGGGACGGATCGGACGATTTCGGGACTTTGTCCGGATTCCACCGTCGAAGAGGGACTTGCCATTCGCGGCAGCACCGCGCAGAATGACCGCGACAGTGCAAAGGAAAGCGTAACAGAATGGCTGTCCGACAACGGATATTAAAAGCATGAGTTGAGGAAATCAAGATGAAGGTCATGTTAGTGAACGGCAGTCCGCACGAAAAGGGCTGCACATACACGGCGCTCACAGAGCTTGCCGATACATTTGAAAAGGAAGGTGTCGGCACAGAACTGTTCTGGATTGGGAACAAGCCGCTTTATAGCTGTGTTGACTGCGGCAAATGCGGCGAGTTGGGGCGTTGCGTATTTGAAGATCGGGTCAATGAATTTCTCCAAGTCGCAGGCGATTATGACGGGTTTATATTCGCCTCCCCCGTACATTATGCGGGGGCGACTGGGGCGCTGACTTCCTTTATGGGGCGGGCATTTTTTGCCGACCTGCACTCCGGGAAGAATCGGTTTTATTTGAAGCCCGCCGCGGCCGTGGTATCCGCAAGGCGGGCCGGGACAACGGCCACGCTGGATCAGATCAACAAATTCTTCCTCTGGGGCCACATGCCCATCGTTTCCTCCCGCTACTGGAACATGGTGCATGGCAGTACCCCGCAAGAGGTCAAAGAAGATCGGGAGGGGATGCGGAATCTGCGTATGCTGGCCAAAAACATGGCCTGGTTGCTGCGCTGCAAGGAAGCAGGAGAAAAGTTGGGCGTTCCAAAGCCCAAATATGACTGAATCAATAGGAGGAAAAAACAATGTCTGATTATTTGGGCAAGGAAACGCCGAAGCTGGGCTTCGGTCTGATGCGGCTGCCGAAAAAGGTGCTGGGCACCGACATCGAGCAGGTCAAAAAGATGGTCGATCTCTTTATGGAGGCGGGTTTTACATACTTTGACACCGCTTTCGTGTACGGCACTTCGGAGCAGGACATCAAAAAGGCACTCGTTGACCGCTACCCGCGGGATTCCTATACCCTCGCCACCAAGCTCAACGCCTTTCTGATGTGCCACGATGAAAAGAGTGCCAAGGGGCAGTTTTATAAGAGCCTGGAGCGCACCGGCGCGGGATATTTTGACTACTACCTGATGCACGCGCTCATGGCGAACAACTACACCAAGTACGACCAATACCACATCTGGGATTTTGTAAAGGAACGCAAGGCGGAGGGGCTTATCAAGCATTTTGGCTTCTCCTTCCATGCCGGCCCGGAACTTCTGGACAAGCTGCTGACCGAACACCCGGAGGTGGATTTTGTCCAGCTCCAAATCAACTATGCCGACTGGAACAACCCGGAGGTGAAGTCCCGCGCCAACTATGAAGTGGCAAGAAAGCACGGCAAATCCATCGTTGTGATGGAGCCGGTAAAGGGCGGCAAGCTGGCCGACCCGCCGAAGGAGGTCAAGAAGCTGTTCCACGACTATGCCCCGGATATGTCCCCGGCGTCCTGGGCCATCCGCTTTGTGGCATCCCTGGACGGCATTATCACAGTGCTTTCGGGAATGTCCAGTGTGGCGCAGATGGAAGATAACCTCTCCTACATGAAAAACTTCCAGCCGCTGAACGCGGAGGAACAGAAGATCATCCGTGAGGCGCAGAAGATCCTCGGCAGCTCCGCCGAGATCCCCTGCACCGCATGCCACTACTGCACGGACGGCTGCCCGAAACAGATTCCCATTCCCGACATCTTTGCCGCCGCGAACTTGCAGCTCGGCAACGGCCAGACGGCGCAGGCAAAGGAACGCTACGCGGCTGTCCCGGAGGGGCACCGCGCCTCCGACTGTATCGGCTGCAAGCAATGTGAGCGCGCCTGCCCGCAGCATTTGAAGATCACGGACTTTTTGAAGCAGTGCGCGGAGATGTTAGAATAACAAAGGAGCAACCTCTATGAGCAAAACAAGAATCCTCGGAAATACGGATATTGAAATCTCTGCCATCGGCTACGGGTGCATGGGACAGACCCACTCCTACGGCGTGGTAGAGCCGGAGCAGGCCATGGTAGACCTGATGCGCTATGCGCATGAAGTGGGCTATACGCTTTTTGACACCGCGCCGTTTTACGGGGCGGACAACGAGCGGTATCTCGGAAAGGCCATTGCGCCCATACGGAATAAGATCGTGCTTGCCACAAAGTTTGGCATCATCGACGAGAACTTCACGCTGGACAGCAGCCATGATTCCATTCTGCGGGAGATCGACGCCTCTCTTTCCCGGTTGGGGACAGATCATATCGACCTCTATTACCAGCATCGGATCGACCCGAACACGGAGCCGGAGGAAGTGGCGGAAACCATGGCGGAGCTTATAAAGGCGGGAAAGATCCGTGCATGGGGCGTTTCCTTTGCCCCCATTGACTACATCCGCCGCGCCCATAAGGTCTGCAAGCTGTCGGCGGTGCAAAATGTCTATTCTCTGCTGAACACGGCAGATGAAGCGACCTACTTCCCGCTCTGCGAGGAATTGGGGCTGACCTATGTATCCGCCTGCCCGCTGGCAAAGGGCTTCCTTTCCGGCCGGTACAACGCGGAAACCAAGTACCGCGACGGCGACTGGCGGGGCGACATGAAGCTGTTCAAGGAAGAAGGCATGACGCAGAACCGCAGCCTGCTGGAGTTGATCCGGGACTTTGCGGAGCGCAAGAACGCCACACCCGCGCAGATCACCCTTGCATGGGAGATCACGAAGAAGCCCTATCTTGTGCCGATCCCCGGTACAACAAAAAAGGAGCGCGTCAAAGAAAACTTCGGCGCGGTGGATATTGAACTTTCCCCGGACGAAATGCGGGAGATCGACGAGGCTCTGTCCCACATGGAGCTGATGAACATGGGACGGGGCTGACGGAGGACAGCCTATGAGAAGAATCCCGGTGCTGCTTGCCCTTGCCCTCGCACTGGCCTGCCTTGCGGGATGCGCCGGGACGGAACCTCCGGCAGATTCCACCGAGCCGTCGCAGACGGTGTCAGAAGAAACGCCGGCAGCGGAATCGCCCGATGTAGCGCAAAAGGAGGAACCGGAAGGGATGCAGACAGAAACCTACTATTTGGGAACAGAGGACAGAATCCTCGCCTATATACCGAACTGTGTCAAAGACAGCGCGGACGGAACCGTGCCGCTTGTGCTGAATCTGCATTGGACAAGCGGAACGCCGGAGGAACAGGTGTCGGAAAACGGGTGGCTGGTAGTGTCCGAAAAAGAGGGCTTTCTGATGATCGCTCCCTTTTACGGCAGCTATGACAGCGTATATAACCATACCGACTATTTTGCTGAAATTGTAAAGGATGCGCTAAAACGTTACCCGATGATCGACAAAAGCCGTGTGTATGTGACCGGCTTTTCCAACGGCGGCGCGGCTGCTGTCGCGCTGACCGACCAGTGCCCGGAACTGTTTGCCGCCATCGCCCCGGAAGGCTGGATGGTAGGGATGCGGGACTGGCGGGCAAAGGGCGCGGATTACGATATGCCGTTCCAGATCATTCAGGGAACAGACGAATATACCTACACCACGGACAGCGGAGCTATGGCAATCATGCGTGACGAGCAGGAGGCGCTGTCAGACCTCATGCTGTTCAATGAAATGGCGGAGGAATCCTTTACGCCGGACTATGATGCCACGCCGTATTGGGGCTATCCGGCGGATTCCACGGAGGTCCTGCAATTCGACGGAAAGGATTGGACGGTATCAAACTACCGCAAAGACGGTTTCACCGCTCCATTTGGACAGCTCATTCTTGTGCAGGACGGGATTCATTGGGCAAGAAAGCCCCACGCCCAGCTTGCTTGGGACTTTATGAAACACTTTCGCAGGAATGAGCAGGGCGAAATCGTTGAGATCAGTGAGGAAATGGACATGAAACAAGTTGATTTTTCGGATTTTCCAAATGTGGAGCTGATCCATGCAGACCTTAACAGTATGAGCGACGAGCAGCTTGCGGTGCTATACGAGCAGGCGAGGTATTGTCAGGCCATGACCGAAGCGGACACGGACACCCTCCGGGAGCTTGTGCCGGAGGATGCGACCTTTACCCACATGAGCGGACGGCAGCAGACGCGGGAGGAATACTTCGCGGATATTGAAAACGGCAATCTGCGGTATTTCACCATCGGCATTGACAGCCCGGTTGTCACGGTGGAGGGCGATACGGCCAGCGCCACCTTTACCTCTGTGCTGAACGCCAACGCCTACGGCGCGGCAGGCACCTACCGCATGAGCGGGACGCATCATTGGGAGAAGCGGGACGGTGAATGGGTCGTTGCTGGCAACTCGAACCGATAAGAATGACAGACGACAAGGAACGACTTACGCCACATTTTTGCAGGAAGTGTGGCGTAAACCTCTTTTACAGCGGAATTGTTGTTGTTCGCATCAAGGAAAAACAATATAATGGACTTGTGAGTAATAAAAGGCGCAAGCGAAAAAACGCCTTGCCATAAAACACAGGAGGTATTTACGATGATTCTCGACAGAAACGAAAACAAAGAAGTTGTTGTCCTTTTGGGGGCTGGCAGTATGGGAACCGCCATTGTCCGCCGCATAGCCGCAGGAAAGAAAATTTTGCTGGGTGACATCAGTGAAAAGGCGCTGGAGCGGGTTTCCCGTGAGTTCACCTACGGCGGGTACGACGTAGAGACGCAAATCGTGGACGCCTGTGATGAACAGTCGATCCGGGCATTTGCGGCAAAGGCCGCGTCTCTCGGCCCGGTCATGTACTATATCCACACGGCGGGCGCGTCTCCCAGTCAGGCAAGCCCCGAACATATCATCAAGCTCGACCTGATCGGCACATCCTACGCCATTGACGCCTTTGGAGAAGTGATGGCGCGTGGCGGTGCGGGTCTTATCGTATCCAGTCAAACCGGATATATGCCCCATGCGCTCACCGCCGAGGACGAAGAAGCCCTCGCCATGACACCGACAGCTCAGCTTGCTTCTCTTCCTTGTCTTGACGGCTCCAAGACGCCCAATTCCGGCGCGGCCTACATTGTTTCCAAACGGGTGAACCAGCTCCGTGTCCGCACGGCTGCGGCTACAACATGGGCTGACAGGGGCGCAAGGATTAACTCCATCAGTCCCGGCATTATCGTGACCCCGCTTGCTTATGATGAATTCAACGCGCCAGGCAACACCTATCAGAACATGATCGACTGTTCCGCTGTCCGCCGCGCCGGGACATCGGACGAGATCGCGGCGGCGGGCGCGTTCCTCTTAGGTCCGGACGCCGGATTTATCACGGGGACCGATTTGCTGATCGACGGCGGAGTTATCGCATCTTTGAAAAGCGGCAGATTTGATCTCCGTGTAAGATAGGAGGAAATGAAAATGGCAAAAATATTGATAGCATACTTTTCCCATGCGGGACAGAATTACTCTCACGGTGGCATCCGGAACCTGCCCGTCGGCAATACCGAGGTCGTCGCAAAGAAGCTCCATGCGATGCTCCCCAGCGACCTCTTTTATATCGACACGGTACAAAAATACCCCGACGACCACATGAAGAAAATTGAGATTGCCAAACGGGAATACGAGCAGAACGCCCGCCCGGAGCTGACGGCACGGGTGGAGAATATGGACGAATACGATACCGTAATTCTGGCCTTCCCCAACTGGTGGACGACCATGCCCATGGCCGTGTTCACCTTCCTGGAGAGCTACGATTTTTCGGGCAAGACCATCTGCCCACTCATCACCCACGGTGGCAGCGGCTTTTCTGGTTCTTTGCGGGATATAGTGCAGCTCTGCCCCAATACGAAAATTGCGGAGGGGCTTGCTATCAACGGCGACAAAGCCGCGACCTGCGACCGGGAGCTTGAAAAATGGGTAAAGAGGATCGGGTTGAAATAGGAGGAGAAACATGGATCAGACATACCTCACACTCAACAACGGAACAAAGATCCCACAGTTCGGCATGGGTGTTTTCATGGTGCCGGAGGGAGAAGAAACCAAACAGGCGTGTCTTTCTGCGCTCCGCATGGGCTACCGCCACATTGACACCGCCCACGCCTATCAGAATGAGCGCAGCGTCGGCGCGGCCGTCCGGGAGAGCCGCATCCCCCGCGATGAAATTTGGGTCACTTCCAAGCTCTGGCCGTCCGAGTACGGCGAGGGGAAAACCATGGTGGGTATTGACAAAATGCTCTCCCGCCTGAATATCGGCTATATCGACCTGCTTCTTTTGCACCAGCAGGTGGGCGATTACATGGGTGCGTGGCGCGACATGGAGAAGGCCGTCGCATAGGGAAAGGTGCGCTCCATCGGGCTTTCTAACTTTGAATCCGAGCGGCTGGAGGAAGTCTGTGAAGCGGCGACCATCAAGCCCGCCGCGCTGCAAGTCGAGTGCCACCCCTACTATCAGCAGAACGATCTGAAAAAGCGTCTTGCGCCTTACGGTACGGTGATCGAATCTTGGTATCCCATCGGCCACGGTGACGCGGGGCTGATCAATGAACCGGTCTTTACCGAACTTGCAAAGAAATATGGCAAGACCAATGTGCAGGTCATTCTCCGCTGGCACATTCAGGCAGGCAACGTAATCTTCCCGAAGTCCACTGATCCGCAGCATATCCGTGAAAACTTTGACATCTTTGATTTTGCGCTGACCGCAGAGGAAATGAATGAGATCGCGGCTCTTGACTGCGGCAAACGGTTCTATCACGCCACTCTGGAGGAGCAGGAGCGCAACTTCTCCGGCTGGGCTCCGGCAGACTGACGGGAGGGAAAACAGAATATGAAAAAGATGCTGATTCTTTACTATTCGTGGTCGAATGGGAACACAGAGAAAATTGCGGAGATGCTGCAAAAAGCGACCGGCGCGGATATTGCGAAAATCGAAACGGTCAAGCCCTATGAGGGCAGCTATCAGGATGTGGTGGATCAGGGAAAACGGGAGGCGGACAGCGGTTTCCAGCCGGAGATCAAACCCCTGCCGTATTCCGCCGCCGACTATGATGTGATCGCCGTCGGAACGCCTACATGGTGGTACACCATGGCTCCTGCTGTCCTCACCTATCTGAACAGTCAGAATTGGAACGGAAAAACGGTCATCCCATTTATGACGAACGCAGGATGGCCGGGTCATGTGATCAAGGACATGAAAAAAGCCTGCAAGGGTGCAAAGTCCACCTGCGAAATGCAGGTGAAGTTTGACGCGGACGGCGGAAGCCGTATGGAGACACCCGAAAGAGAAGTCCAAAAGTGGATCGAGCGTGTAAAGAAATTATGTGAGTAAGCCGCAGCAGGCGGGCAGGAGAAACAGATGAACACCAAAAAAAGCAGCAAAATCATCATAGACACGGCCATGCTCATTCTCCTGCCCCTGCTCATGGCGTATTCTCTCATTGGAGAGGCGGCGCACGAATGGCTGGGACTTGCCATGTTCCTGCTGTTCATTCTGCACCACATCATGAATCCGGCGTGGCTGAAAACGTTTTTCAAGGGACGCTATACGCCGCTGCGAACCTATCTCACCGGCGTCGATCTTCTCCTTTTGATCGTTATGGTTTTACAGCCGGTCAGCGGAATTTTGATGTCAAAGCACATATTCTGCTTTTCCGGCGCTGGCGGTATGTCCCTTGCTCGGACGGTCCATCTGCTTTTGTCCCATTGGGGTTTTATCTTGATGTCCGTCCATGTGGGCAATCACGCCGGAACACATCGTGTGGGGAGGAAAAAAGGCGTTGCCATCCTATTATGGGCAGTTGCCATCGCCGTGTCGGTTTATGGCGCATACACATTTGTAAACCGTGACATGACGTCCTATCTGTTTTTGAAGAATCAGTTTGTTTTCTTTGATTTTGGACAGTCGCGGCTGCGGTTTATGGCGGACTATGTTTCCATGATGTGCCTTTTTGCCTGTATTGGTGCTGTTCTTTCCAAAGGGCTGAAAATGCTGAATCGACCGAAACGAGGAATTTCTAAAGATGAATAGAGTTTTGAATACAATCCATTCCGCTCAAGAAGCAAAAAGAGCCTGCACAAACTGTGGAAGATGCAAAGCGGAGTGTCCCGCAGGCATCGACATTCCCGCAGTCGTCGGGGCATACGGACGGCATGAGAAAAAAGAAACGCTGAGCGAGCTTGCAGGGCCGGAGGATTGCATCGAGTGCGGTGCCTGCACAGCCTGCTGCCCGGAAAGAATCGCGGTAAAAGACCTCATGCGGGAACTTGCCATGCAGCAGTATAAACATGGGAACTATCCGACCTATGTGAGTGCATTGAGATAAATGAACGAGGAGATTTTGTGTATGAAAAAAACAGTTTCATTGATTACGGTGGTATGTCTGCTGCTTCTTATGACGGCTTGCGGCGCAAATCCGTCCCCCAGCTATGTAGCCTCTGATACACCATCATCTGAGGAGCAGGAGGAATCTTCTGCTTCGTCCGACGCATCGGAACCGTCCGCTCCGGCAGAAAGCCTCTCTGAAACGTCGGAACCTTCCGAAAATGGCAAGGAAGGTTCTGTTGTCTACTTCACTTCCGATATTTCCCCGGAGGGGATGCTGGCCGTCTTTGAAGCTCTTGGCTGGACGCCCACTGGCAATGTGGCGGTGAAGCTGTCCACGGGCGAGCCTCCTGCGAGTAATTATCTCCGCCCGAAACTGATAAAAGATGTGGTGGATGCTGTAAATGGTACAATCGTTGAGTGCAACACAGCCTACGGTGGCTCCCGCTCCGAAACGGCCATGCACTATCAAGTAGCGGAGGATCACGGTTTTACCGAAATCGCGGATTTTCAGATTTTGGACGAGGACGGCTCCATGACTTTGCCTGTTGAGGGTGGCAGCGTGCTAACAGAAAATTATGTGGGCGCGGCGTTTGCCGATTATGATTCCTACGTCGTCCTTTCCCATTTCAAGGGCCACGCTATGGCGGGCTTTGGCGGAGCCATCAAAAATATCTCCATCGGCCTTGGCTCCAGCGAGGGAAAGTGCTGGATTCACAGCGGAGGCAAAAGCCTTTCCAGTCCCTGGGGCGGTGATCAAACCGCTTTCACCGAGTCCATGGCGGAGGCGGGAAAGTCCGTATCCGATTACCTTGGAAACGGAGAGCGAATCATCTATATCAATGTCCTGAATAATATTTCCATCGACTGCGACTGCGACGGCAACCCCGCTGAGCCAGACATCCACGACATCGGCATCCTAGCCTCCACAGACCCGGTGGCCATTGACCAGGCCGCTATCGACCTCTGCTTCGCCGCCGAGGGCAGCGAGAGCCTCCAGCAGCGAGTGGAACGTCAGAACGGACTTCACACGCTGGAACACGCCGAGGAGATTGGCCTGGGCAGCCGCACTTACACTCTGGTGAGCATTGATGAATGAGGTGCTGGAGGTTCTGCACCGGGAGTTCGTCTATGTGTGGTATTACTTCCTGCTCCAGCTCCGGCAGATCGCCGGTTACTGGGCCCTGGGCATGGTCATCGGGTCTCTGGTGTCGGTGTTCGCCAAAGACACCATCCACAACTGCTTCGGCGGGTTGAGGGACAAGAAGTGGGGCGTGTGGGGCGTCATCCCGGCCAGCCTGCTGGGGGTGGCGTCGCCCCTCTGTATGTACGGCACCATCCCCATCGCCGCCTCCTTCTCCCGCAGCGGGATGCGGCAGGACTGGCTCGCCGCCTTTATGATGTCCAGCGTCCTGCTGAACCCTCAGCTCATTATGTACTCCACCGCGCTGGGCCCCACGGCGCTGGTGATCCGTATCGTGTCCTGCACGGTCTGCGGTATCGTGGCGGGGCTGCTGCTCCATATCTTTTACAGGGACAAGCCCTTCTTCAACTTTGATGGCTTCGCTCCCGGGGCCAGCCATGATACCCATCCCAATTTGCTCCTTCGGTTCATCTTCAATCTGGGACGTAATATCAAGGCCACAGGGCTGTATTTCCTGCTGGGTGTATTCCTCTCCGCCCTGTTCCAGCAGTATGTGTCGGCGGACAAATTCGCTGCTCTGTTTGGGGAGGCCAACGAGGGCTTTGACGTACTCATGGCGGCCACCATCGGGGTGCCGCTGTACGCCTGTGGCGGCGGGACCATCCCCCTCATCCGGGAGTGGCTGGCGATGGGCATGAGCATGGGCAGCGCGTCGGCTTTTATGATCACCGGTCCTGCCACCAAGATCACCAATCTGGGCGCGCTGAAAATCGTGCTGGGGATGAAGCGGTTCGTCCTCTACATTGCCTATGTGATGGCTTTCTCGCTGGTCACAGGACTGGTTGTAAACATAATCTTGTAGCAAGCAGCAGATGACATAAAATATCACAGGGAATTTACCCCATCATTATGTTTCCTCACATTACATAATAACGAATTAAACCAGACGCACAGACGCAGAGTGACAACTGGAGGGCGTGACTATGATGGATAAGCAACAGGAAGGTTCGTTATGGA